>NZ_GL622183.1:1839081-2061353 GCF_000185265.1 Streptococcus oralis ATCC 49296
CTTGATTTTTTTAGTCTTCTTTCTTAAATGAATTTTTGAGACCTTCAACGGCACCTTCTACAGCACCTTTAGCATCTTCAACTACTTCTTTTGCTTTGGCAACTGTTTTTTCTACAGCACCTTCTGCTTCAGTTTTGCTATCACCAGTAACTTTCCCAAATCCTTCTTTGATAGCACCAGTTGCTTGTTCCAATTTATTTTCAAGTGACATAGCTCTGTCTCCTTTGCTTTTAATACGATAATGGTTATCGCTTACATTTAGTTTATGCTTATTCTTTAGCAAAGTCAAACAATCTGCTCAAAATGAAGCAATTAAAGTAAATAGAAAGTCAACCGTTCCTTGTCGAAATCAACAGCCAACTCATACTTTCCCGCTTCATTTTGAACAATATAGCCTAGAACGACTAAACTGTCCACAAAGATATCACGCCGTTTCTGCATCAGCAGGTCTTTTTTGAGAAACTTCAGTAAAAAGGTCGTCATATACTTGAGAGCATACTCAGGATTGACATCTCCTAAAATGGAATAGAGTTCCTGCTGTTTTTCTGTCAAAGGATATTGATTCTTGACCTTGTAGAAATAATTAGACAGGGTCATCTTTTCTCTTGCAAAGTCCGTACGTTCGACTAAAATGGCAGCATTGGTTTGATTGCGCAATTCTGTCTCAAAAGTCTTTTTCAGCAAAGCTTGATAGACTGGACTATCCTCTCTGACAAAAATCTCTTGGTCAAGGACCAGACTGTCTATTGATTCTAGAAAAGGGAGATTGAGAAAATAGCGTTTGTTTTCCCTTAGGATCAAGCCTGCCTTGATAAACTCTTCCATCAGTTTATCAACTGCCACATCTGGAAACTGAGCCTTGATTTCTCGGAGAATCACATCGTCATGCTGGTCCAGATAGTCCACCAAATCTATAAAAAATGGCTGTCGAGTCAAACGGGAGGGATTAAAAATCTGAATCATGAAGATTCCTTTCTTTACATTCTAAAAGAGGGGATGCTGCTAATTGACTAGGATTGGTCCCTGGCTGATTCAAAGGTACAGGAAGTTCGAGTTTCCTGTAATAGTCCCTCCAAAAATCACTAATCTCCTGCTCCCCATCCCCAAATTTCATGGGAATAGTTTTAAAAATCGGTAGGATTTCAGCGATGTACTGGGAGCAGTAAAAGCCATTCCCATCTGGATAAAACGAGCTATTATAAGGAGCACCTAGATGCTGGCAAGCCTTCTCCTTTACCAAGTCAACTTCCAGCTCTGGATAGACATAAAGATCGTAGAGATGAGTCGGTTCAAAAAATTCAGCAGGTTCTTGACAAATGACCCCTGCTTGCCCACTAGCATGGTAGATGAAACCGTCCAAAAAGATGGCTACATGACTATAGTTCCCCGTAGAAGCCTGGATAGCCTGCCCCATATCTGAAAGGTCCTTCACAAAAATCAAATCACCATTTTCTAACATCTTTCTCTCCTAGAAAAAAAGGAGCCGAAACCCCTTTAGTTATATAGAAAACATCGTTTTCTATTTTGAAATAACACCCAAAATATTAAGCATTAAAGCTTTCAGTCAACTGAGGCACCACTTGTTTCTTACGTGAAACAGCACCTGGAAGGAAAGCGTGATTGTTTTCAAGTTTGAAGTTGAAAGCTGCTTCTACCTTGTCCATGTTTGATCCAAGAGCCAAAATTTCAGAGTTTGAGTTGACGATATCTGTAATCATCAAAACAAAGTCAGAATAGCCGTTTGCTGCATTAGTCGCTTGCATTGCTGCTTCGATTTCAGCTTGACGTTCCAAGACTTCAGCAATATCAACTGTATTGACTTGGGCAACACGAACCTTATTTCCATTGAGTTCAAAGGTCTTAGCATCGATGTCAATCAATTCTTCAGCAGATTTGCTTGCCAAGTTAGTACCAGCCTTGAGCATAGCAAGACCGTACTCTTCCAAGTTGACACCAGCCAATTCAGCCAATTCAGGAGCAATGACTTTGTCAGATGGGTGAGTTGTTGGTGATTTCAAAAGAAGAGTATCTGAAATCAAACCTGAAAGCATCAAACCTGCGATTTCTTTAGGAACTGCTATACCATGTTCTTTGAACATGCGGTAAACGATAGAAGAAGCCGATCCAACTGGTTCCAAGCGCATGTAAAGTGGGCTTGCAGTTTCAAAATTAGCCACACGGTGGTGATCCACAACTCCGTAAACTTCTACTTCAGCGATATCTGACACTGACTGTTGGAATTCATTGTGGTCAGTCAAGATGACTTGCTCTGCACCTTCTGCTTTAGCAGATGTGATGACGCGTGGTGCTTCTACACCAAAATAGTTCAAAACGAAGGCTGTTTCTTCATTAGGAGTTCCAAGTGCTACTGCTTCTGTGTCCAATCCATAAGCCTCTTTTGCAAGGTAAGCAAAGGCTACAGATGACCCGATGGCATCTGAGTCTGGATTTTGGTGACCAAATACTAGAATCTTAGACATGATAATACCTCTTTAAATTTATTCATCTTATTGTAGCACTTTTTTCCTCTTTTGACAAAAGTAAGAGGAGCCAAAGGACTCCTCATTAGACATCAATATCGTTAACTAGATTTTTTTCTTGATTTTCGGATAAAAATCGTTCTTTCTGTGGTCTTTTCTTACGTTTGAGAAGAGCTTCGGCAGACATGGCTTCTTCCTTACTGGCAAAACCCTCTACATAGATGAGTTTAACTGGCAAGCGAGCTCGGGTATACTTGGCTCCCTTACCACTATTATGAACGGCAAGGCGTCTCTTCACATCCGTTGTATAACCCGTATAGTAAGAACCGTCGCGACACTCCACCACATACATATAGGCCTTATGATCCATAGTAAATCTCTTGAATTTCTGGCGTGTAGGAACCATCGTCATTGTGAACAATGAGCGGTGGCAAAACCTTGAAGCCACTGGTCGATCCATCCTTGATGGCTTCGATTAAGAGCATATTGGCCTCCTTCTCACGTTTCGGATAGACAAATTGCAGGCGCTTGGGTGCCAAATTATGGCGTTTGAGCATATCTAGGATATCCAAGAGCCGATCTGGACGATGGACCATGGCCAAACGGCCATTAGACTTGAGAATACTCTGAGCACTTCGGCAAATTTCTTCTAGGTTAGTCGTAATTTCGTGTCTGGCCAGAAGGTAGTGCTCACTCTCGTTCAGATTAGAATGCGGATCCACCTTAAAATAAGGCGGATTACACAAAATCATATCCACCTTACTTCCCTGAATGTGGGCAGGCATATTTTTCAAATCATCACAGATGACCTGCATCTGCTCTTCCAAGCCATTCAACTGAACCGAACGCTCTGCCATATCCGCCAAGCGCTCCTGAATCTCTACAGATATTATCCGCGCCTGAGTACGTGAACTAGCAAAAAGTCCCACTGCACCATTTCCAGCACAAAAGTCCACAATTAAACCCCGTTTAGGGAAGCGAGGAAAGCGTGATAAAAGAACACTATCCACCGAATAGCTAAACACCTCTCTATTTTGAATGATCTTGATATCTGTCGAAAAGAGCTGATTGATTCGCTCTCCTGATTTTAATAATTGTTCTTCTTTCATATTTTCATTATAATAAATTATGTTAATATTACAAATGATTTAGATAATCGTATTTATGGCTTCTTCTTTAAATGCTCTAATGCCTCACGCGTCCAAACAGGCATCATTCGTCCAAGTGGTGCAAAACCGTGCTTGATCCGATCATTTGAAAAACGTCTCCGTCTTGGCAATTGATGTTTTTCCTCTTCCAAGGTACGGATAGAAAGACTGGCCTTCCCAGTGTATTCGTCAAAATCCACCACCTGAACTTGAACTTCATCGCCAATTTTTAAAATGTCATAGATATTTTCAATGAATCCCGTCCGAATCTCCGAGATGTGAATCAGCCCTGTCACCCCTGTCTCTAACTCGACAAAGGCACCATAGGGCTGAATTCCTGTAATACGCCCGTTTAGCTTATCACCAATTTTCATTCTAGTCCTCAATTTCAATCGTTTCAATTACTACATCTTCAACTGGCTTGTCCATTGCACCAGTCTCAACAGCTGCAATGGCATCCAAGACTGCGAAAGATTCTGCGTCTACCAACTGCCCGAAAACAGTATGGCGGCGGTCAAGGTGAGGAGTCCCACCTTGTTCTGCATAAATCTCAGCGATAGGTTCAGGCCAGCCACCACGCGCAATCTCTTTCTTAGAGTATGGCAAATGTTGGTTTTGCACGATAAAGAACTGGCTACCATTGGTATTTGGACCCGCATTGGCCATAGAAAGGGCACCACGGATATTGTAGAGTTCTTCTGAAAATTCATCTTCAAAAGAGTCGCCGTAGATTGACTCACCACCCATACCAGTACCAGTTGGGTCTCCACCTTGGATCATAAAGTCCTTGATAATTCGGTGGAAAATCACACCATCATAGTAACCGTCTTTTGACAGAGCAACAAAGTTAGCCACTGTTTTAGGAGCATGTTCAGGGAAAAGCTTGATACGCAAGTCTCCGTGATTTGTCTTAATGGTCGCAAGAGGACCTTCTACTGTTTCAATTTCTACTTGTGGGAAATGCAATTCTTTTTCTACCATACCAAATCCTTCTAAGGCATCAAAAATGCCATCTTCTTCTACTGTTTTTGTAATATAATCTGCTTTTTCTTTGATTTTTTCATGGGAAACTCCCATGGCAATACTGATTCCAGCATAATCAAAGAGTTCCAAGTCATTGAGCCCATCTCCAAAGACCATGACATTCTCTGGTTTCAAGCCTAGATGTTCTACCACCTTGGCTACGCCTGTGGCTTTTGAACCTGAAATCGGCACGATATCTGATGAATGTTCATGCCAACGCACCATGCGAAGTTTACCTGAGAGACTATCTGGTAGGTGCAAATCATCCCCTTTATCCTCAAAGGTCCACATCTGGTAAATATCTGCTTTTTCATGGAAGTTAGGATCCACATCTAAGTTTGGATAAATCGGGTCAATCGCCTCACTGATCAGTTCTGTTCGAGTAGAAAGTTTGGCGTCATGACTACCAACCAAGCCGTACTCAATTCTCTCTTCCTTTGTCCAAGAAATGTACTCCTCAACATCTGACTTGTCAATCTGATGTTGATAAACCACCTTCCCTTTTTTGTCTTCTATATAAGCCCCATTTAGGGTTACAAAAAAGTCCGGCTTGAGCTCACGAATCTCTGGAACTACACCGAAAATACCACGACCAGAGGCAATTCCTGTTAAAATTCCTTTTTCACGTAACTGTTTAAAGACAGTGGGAATTGTAGCTGGAATAAAACCTGTCTTTGACGTACGCAAGGTATCATCAATATCAAAAAAGACGATTTTAATCTTCTTTGCCTTGTATTTTAATTTCGCATCCATCTCTCTACCTCTTTTCCATCACTCTTTCCATTATACCATAAAGCTGATGAAATTCCTTTTTTGGAAAAAGATGAAAATCCTATCAAAAAGAGGGCCAGAAAAACTAGCCCTCCCTTTTCATTCTAGAACATCTCTAGAGCAATCATGGTAATCATCGTTGCATCATAGTAGTTGTCCAAAGGTAAATCTTGTGTGAAAATGTATTTATTTTGCTGAAGAAGTTTCAGATAGCCTTCTCCCTTGTCAGACGCGTAGGTAATCGGTGCCAAGAAACTACCTGCCTGGTATTGATTGAGGGCCGTTCCGTTCAAGTCATAACCAGCATAAATGCGTTGCTCTTTCATAAAGAAATCCATCATCTTTTGAACGAGTTTTTGGCTTCTTTCATCCTGGCTCTGTGACAAGTGATAAGGCAAACGACAAGCGTTATAAGAATACGCTCCATCGTATTGAGATTCGATAGTATTGGCATCAACAAGATGTGCCCCTGACTTCTCAGCCCAGATAAAGTCTGGCAAGAGACCCGTATCAGAATGAGAACTGATTTGCTCTAGTTGGCCAAGCATCTTATCCTTAACATCTAACCACTGTTTATTTCCAGTCAGGTCATAGAAAGATTGGAAATAGTGAGGAAGAGTATCAGACGTCCGCATCAAGTAATAATAATCGGAATCCTTGTTTGCCCAGTTCCCTACCGTTAGGACACCTGTCTCTTCATTGTAGTTGTATTTAAGAATATCATCCAAGATTTTTTTAGCTTGCTCTTGGTATTCCTGCGCCTTATCTGGCCACTGCTTGGCAGCTTCAATCAAAGAATAAGCGATATAGAGATCACCATCGGTTGCGTTTTGCTTCTCAACCGATTCACTACCATTTGAGATTACTTGCTTCCAAGACATCAACTGCGTTCCCTCGATACGATGATTTTGGTAATAGCGATAAAGGTTATCAAAATCTGCTTGACTTGCTTGCCCTTTTTGGGCTGCTAAAACCGTTATGAGCATGCCGTAACTTTGGGCCTCTGATAGAACCGTCGTTTCCTCAGAATCATTCGTCGTACGAACATAAGACTGATCGCCTTTTGTAACAAGGAACTGTTGGCTCCATTGGCTGTAAATTCGATTACGCATTTCGATTTTAGTCCTTCCTCTTGCTAAAAACAAGGCTAAACAAAAGATAGAAAGGATGAGCACAAACCAGACATATTTTAATTTATTCGTTTTCATAGAACCTCCTATCCTGCAAATCGCTTGGTTTTAACCCACTTGGTTTCTTTTCTTCGGAGTACCTTGTCTAGAACGATTGAAGAAATGGAATCAATGGAAACAACGATAAACATCTGTGCATAAGTGAAATAGGCAGCCAAAGCCAACCAGATTTGCTTTGTAGTAGCTTGTCCAAATTGACTTGCCAATGCTGTCATAATTTGCATCAAATAGAGACCAATCATGAGAATCCAGTTAAAGAGCATGAGCTGGGCGATGTAGATATTGTCCGCATCAAAAGCAAATGGAACCCTGACATCTGGGAAGAAAAGATTAAGGCAGATCGCTAGCACATTCGCTAGGAAAATCAAATCCGATAGGACAATGGCAAAGTTAAACCAAAAGAAAACACAAGAATAGTTAAAGACTTCTAGTTTAACGCGCCAGTTTGCTCTGCCAAATAAATGCTTAAAGTTCGAGAGAACAACTTCATAATTTCCTTTCGCCCAACGTTTCCGTTGCATATAGTAACTCTTTAAGGTCTCAGGTTCTTGTTGGAAAGCCTCTGAATTATAGGCAAGGGCAATCAATTTACCACTCTGCATAATTTTGAAGGAAATATCGGTATCCTCGGTTAAGGCACCATTTTTCCAACCTCCAATACTCTTTACAAAGTCGGTTTGAATGATAAAGTTGGTTCCTGGGATACGCCCAATTTTAAAGAGATGCCACATCCCAACGTGGTGCACGCGCTGAGTAACAACGATCTCTTGGTTGATACAACGAGTCAAGAAATTTTGATTGGCATTTCGAGTCTTGTTGCGACCAAAAGATGCCACATGACGTTCTGGATCCTTCATCACTTCCTTCACAAGGAAATAAAGAGCATTTTTTTCAGGCATGGCATCTGCATCATAAACACAGATGTATTCACCTGTTGCCATCTCCAAAGCATCATTTAGAACGCCCGCTTTTCCTCCCGTACCAGTACGGTCGATAATAGTCAGATTTCTTCCTGCATATTCAGGCATGGCTTGTACAGACAAACATTCTGCATAGGTGTTATCCGAACAGTTATCCGCAAACAAGAGCAACTCCACACGGTCGTGAGGATAATTCATATCCAAGATAGCTTTTGCCGTTTGGGCAATAACCACATCCTCATTATGTGCAGGAACAACAATGGTGACCTTCGGATAATAAGGTAGCGGCGAAGTGTCTACACGAAAATCACTGTGTTTAAACCAAAAGTGTACTGCCGAAAAGAGAATTACCAAGCCCCAAGCTAGAGAAATCCAAATTGTAAGCAAGGTAAAAATCATTAACATTTGACTAATCATGATTCACCGCCTTAAAATTTTTGTTCACTCGATGGTAAAGAATATTGTATGCAATAAATAGTATGATAAAACAAATGCCAAAGGCGAGACTGAGTCCCAAAGCAATACCAAAAAATAGTTCGGTTAAAGTCATGTTTCCCTCCTAATATTCTACAATTACATCTGTCTCTAGTTGACGTTTGAGATGACTGGCAACATCTGCGTAGTCTTGGTATTTATCTTTATTATCAGAATTAATCACCAAATAGCCTGTTTGGAACTGAATTCCTTGATTACCATCTTCTCCATGAAAAACTAAACTGCTCAGTTTCTCCTGCAAACCATTAAAGTAAAGTTCCTTCAAAGAATGTTGGTTAGTACTCGATAGAACGAGAAAATTACCATCCGAAACGTAATAGAGCTTATCATTGTAACTCAATTCCTGAGCAATTTCCTCTTGAATACGACTGAGCATCTGGTTATGTTCTTTGGGTTTAATCTGGAAGAACAAATCTTCATGTGCCCAATGAATCAATAGAGATTGAACCGTAACATCACTTTGTTCAGTGACCATAGCTTGGTAATCTGCTCGAGCTGCGTCTTCCTGTTCTTGGACCTTTGAGGCCACCTTGAAGAAATAATAACGAACCTTAAGTAGAATCCCAATCAAAAGAGGAAAACTGATTAATAAGAAGATCAGTTGAATGATTGGGATATAAACCACACCCGCAACCAAAACGATAAGTCCAAAACCAAATGCTAAGATAAGAGTCCAAGTAAGCAAAAGGTCAGATAATACCAACACGGCAAACAAGGCTAAAGCAAAAAACAAGATTTGTTCTAAAATGATTGCTCGAGCATACAAAAAACAAAGCACCAAAAGAATGACCTCACAAGCAAGCAAAGCCATAAGCCAGTTTTTAAATTGACTCCAATTTTTCATTTTATATTATTTCCCCCCTTTGAATTCAGATACAGAAGTCACTGCCCCAAAGTACTGTTGAATGGATTGTACGATTCGTTCAGAGGCTCTTCCATCTCCATAAGGATTTGGTGCCTGAGACATTTGTCTATAAAGAGTTTCATCTGTTAAGAGTGCTGCCATTGCTTCTTTCACACGTACTGGATCCGTACCAACTAGCTTCAACGTACCTGCTCTTACTCCTTCTGGACGTTCCGTCGTGTCACGAAGGACAAGGACAGGTTTGCCGAGAGAAGGCGCCTCTTCTTGAACACCTCCAGAGTCAGTCATGATAAAATAGCTTCTTGAAGCCAAATTATGAAAATCAAGTACATCTAAAGGCTCAATCAAGTGAATACGATCGTGACCAGCTAAGATATCGTTTGCTGCTTCTTGCACGGCAGGGCTAAGGTGAACAGGATAAACAACCTCAATTTCCTGATGAAGATCGACCATCTCACGTAAAGCTGTAAAGACATTTCTCATTGGTTGACCTTGATTCTCACGACGGTGCATGGTTACCAATACAAGTTTCTTTTCTGGATCCAATTGATCTAGAACTTCATGATAGTAATCCGATTGAACGGTCAGTTTCAAGGCATCAATGGCTGTATTTCCCGTAATGACAATAGCAGACTCAGGGTGATTTTCCTTGAGGAGATTTTCTTTACTCTCACTAGTTGGAGCAAAATAAAGATCCGCTAGGTTATCAGTCATCTGACGATTCATTTCTTCTGGGAAAGGAGAATACTTATCAAAGGTCCTTAGCCCAGCTTCAACGTGGCCGATACGTACCTGATTATAGAAAGCAACTAAACTTGCTGCAAAAGTTGTTGTTGTATCTCCATGAACAAGAATTATATCTGGAAGTTCTTGCTTAACAACTGGATCAAACTTTTCTAAAATTTTTCCAGTAATGTCTAAGAGGGATTGATTTTTCCCCATAATATCCAGATCATAATGTGGCTCGATGCTAAAAGTTTCAAGAACTTGATCAAGCATTTGACGGTGCTGAGCTGTCACAACTGTAATCGTCTCAATGCTGTCACTATGTTTTTGCAATTCTAACACTAAAGGGGCCATTTTAATAGCTTCTGGTCGTGTTCCAAAAACAACCATCACTTTCAGTTTCTTCATTACGCTATCCTTCTACTATAATAAAATTTGACACATCAGATTAATCTTTATATCGAATTATTGCGCAAATCAATTAATTTGATTATCTTAATTATTTTACCGTCAATTAATTTATATGTCAAATTTTTTCCAAATTATATTATTGCATTTAATTTAATTTTAACAATTTGTAACCTTTTTGTAACAATTTTATTTACAACCTTTAAGAAGCCTTATTTTAGGAAAATTTAAGACTTTTCAAAAGAATCCGTATTTTAAAAAACTAAACCTTATATGTTTTTTTCGATATTTATTTTTATCTTGATAATTCAAACAATTATATTTTACCACTTTGAGGAATAAATCAAACAATTTCAAACAAAAAAATCCCTTTTTCGAATGAAAAAGGGACTGTGATTGTTTACTATATTTAAAATTTAAACCTTATAAAATCTGTCTTAAAACAAATTTTTCGACAGATACAAGACCAATTCTCCGATATCTTCACAAACCGCATTCATGGCCGGTTGATGGTTCTGATACCAAACACCCGTCCCATCTGGAATATAGCCTCGTTTGATGTACAATCTCTGGGCAGGTCCATACCCTGAATGGAGCCCAACACCAAGGGTCACCTTATCCGATATGAGCCTAACTCGTTTTTCTGCTTCTTCCAGCAAGAGATTTCCAATACCTTGATTTTGAAAAGGTTCAAAGACATTGAAATCTGAGAGTTCTGGATAGATTTCTGCAAAAGGCCCCTGCTTAGCGCAGGGCAAAATTGTGATATAACCCGCTAAAGCACCCTCAACCTCTGCAACTAAGACTTCTCTCTCCCCACATTCTTGTTCAAGAAAATATCTAGCCAAAATTTCTTCTCTACCCGGCCAACCTTGGCTGATAAATCCTCGAGATAGTTCTTTTATGTCAGATTCTTGCATTTTTCTAATTGAACATGTCGTCTTCATAAGCTGCTCCTTTATAGCTTTCTCCTACCATTATAGCACGATAATAAAGATTAAAAGAAAAAACCTAGTAAGACAAAAGAATCTTACTAGGTCAACAGGGAATCCTTTCTAACAAAGTCCTATAAAAATCTGAAAAAGAGGTCCCCCGGACCTCAACTCGCTCTCTCATTTCAAGGCTCGTGAAAAAAGACCCGTAAGGGTCTGAAAAAGAGGTCCCCCGGACCTCTTTTTTAATCTTCGTTTACGAAAGGCATCAAAGCCATTACGCGAGCGCGTTTGATAGCTGTTGTTACTTTACGTTGGTTTTTAGCTGAAGTTCCTGTTACACGACGTGGAAGGATTTTCCCACGTTCTGAAACGAAACGGCTAAGAAGCTCAGTATCTTTGTAATCAACATATTCAATTTTGTTTGCTGCGATGTAATCAACTTTTTTACGGCGTTTGAATCCGCCACGACGTTGTTGAGCCATGTTTTTTCTCCTTTATAGTATTAATTGTCCATTAGAATGGTAAATCATCATCTGAAATGTCCAATGGATTGGTTGCTCCGAATGGATTTTCAGAACGTGAAAAGTCTGGTACTGGATTTGCAGGTGCTGATTGACCAGCAGTTGGTGCAGAATAAGCTCCACCTGAATGTCCTTCGCGCACTCCGCGGCTTTCCAACATTTGGAAATTCTCAGCCACGACTTCTGTTACGTAGACACGTTGTCCTTGCTGGTTATCGTAACTACGAGTCTGGATACGGCCTGTGATCCCGATAAGAGAGCCTTTTTTAGCCCAGTTAGCAAGATTTTCAGCCTGTTGGCGCCACATAACGACATTGATGAAATCAGCCTCACGTTCGCCATTTTGACTCTTAAATGTACGGTTTACTGCAAGAGTAAAAGTCGCAACTGCTACATTTGATGGGGTATAACGCAACTCAGCGTCACGTGTCATACGCCCTACAAGTACAACATTGTTAATCATAATTTACCTTCTTACGCGTCAAGTTTGACGATCATGTGACGAAGAATGTCAGCGTTGATTTTTGAAAGACGGTCAAACTCTTTAAGAGCTGCGTCGTCGTTTGCTTCAACGTTAACGATGTGGTAAAGTCCTTCACGGAAATCTTGGATTTCGTATGCAAGACGACGTTTTTCCCATGATTTTGATTCAACAACAGTTGCACCGTTGTCAGTCAAGATAGAGTCAAAACGTGCTACCAAAGCGTTTTTCGCTTCTTCTTCAATGTTTGGACGAATGATATAAAGAATTTCGTATTTAGCCATTGATATGTTCCTCCTTTTGGTCTAATGACCCCTAGTCTTTGCAAGGGGTAAGTGAGGTTTGCTCACAATTAACTATTATACTAGAAATACTAGTAGATAGCAAGAGAAAAAAGATAAAAAAGATAAAAATGAAAAATAACTCTATTGATTAGAAATAATATTCTCTTTCAGTTCTAAAGCTCTGACCATCTCTTTCAAAATGAAGAATAGTGAAAAGCCGACTATTACTAAAAAGAATCCTAAGTAAATAAAGGCTTCTACAAAACCTAGAGCATCAATCAGCCACCCCGTCAGAGGAAAAATAACAATCATACTCAGGCTGAACATCATGGAGTAGACACTTAGCATGGTTGCACGTACCTCACTTGGGAGTCGATTTTGTAAATCGTTGTCAAAAATCGGTTGAAAGAGAGCATATAAGGCGTTACTAATCAAATAAATCAAAATATAAATCAGTGGCGTACCAAAGTAGGAAAGTAAGTAGGTCACTCCCGTCAAGAGTACAAGAATTGGAAAGAGCTTTAAGGCGGAATACTTCTTTCCAATCTTACTTGCTAGATAAACTGCCCAGATATTCAAAGCACTGCCCATCAGCATAACCATCGAAATCTGCCATCCTTCTAAGTCCGGCAGTTGATTTTGATAGTAAAAATAAAACATGCACATCAGTGTCCCGATGATTTGGGACAGAATCATCCAACCAAAAAGACTGGGATTTCTCTGCAGCTCCTCTTTAACAGTCAACATAATCTTTTTCATGGTCAGACGCTCAGATTTTTGCGCTTTAACACTAGGCTCTTTTAGCATCCAAGTTAAGAATAGGACGATTATAGAAGTGGCAATCATGATATAGTAGGTCAAGTGCAATTGACCATGGACAAAAAATCCCGCTAAAACGGTCCCCAAAGACCGAGTTCCTTCTGCTACTCCTGACATAAAACTTGAGATAGACAAGTAGCGCTCTTTTAATCCAGCCTCCACGGCCGAATCATAAACCATAGCTGCACTCGTCCCCGAATCAAAATTATAAGACAAGGCACTCACCACCATAGCGAGTGCATAAATCCAAAAATTACCTTGCCCTAGTAACATGAGAATAGACGACGCAATCCCAGCTATTCGACTTAAATATAGATTGGTTTTATAGGAATAGCGGTCAGCTAACATTCCAGAGGGAATTTCACAAATGACACTGGTGGCATGAAAAATACTTTCCAATAAGCCAATCTGCCAAAGCGACATCCCATTTTGACTGAGAAATAGAATCCAAAAGCTAGTAATGCCCAAAAAGGCAAAAAATTCTACCCCAGCCATGAGACCGATATTCTTCCGATAATTTGGTTTAAACATCATTTCTCCTTTAACAAGTGTATATATCTTTGTGTCTGTCACTTGTTAATCTGTGATTTACATGTCCCTCACCTCTTCTTTCTTTTACTTTGAAAAAACGCCCTAAGGGCGTTTGGATTTATTTTATGGTTTGATACGGTGCAACATACGTGGGAATGGAATAGCTTCACGGATGTGTTTTGTACCTGCTGCGAAAGTCACCATACGTTCAATACCGATACCAAATCCACCATGTGGTACTGTACCGTATTTACGAAGGTCAAGGTAAAATTCATATTCTGTACGATCCATGCCAAGTTCTTCCATCTTAGCTACAAGGGCATCGTAGTCTTCCTCACGCATAGAACCACCGATGATTTCTCCATATCCTTCTGGTGCAAGCAAGTCTGCACAAAGTACGCGCTCTGGATTTCCAGGAACTGGTTTCATGTAGAAGGCTTTGATAGCTGCTGGGTAGTTCATGACAAATGTTGGCACACCAAAGTGGTTTGAAATCCATGTTTCGTGTGGTGAACCAAAGTCATCGCCATGCTCAAGATGCTCGTAGTCAGCATCTTCATCATTTTCATGCTCTTGCAAAAGGTCAATGGCTTGATCGTAAGTGATGCGTTTGAACGGCTCTGCAATGTAGCGTTTCAAGAGATCTGTATCACGTTCCAAGGTTTCCAAGGCTTGAGGCGCACGATCAAGAACACCTTGAAGAAGGGCTTTAACATAAGCTTCTTGCAAGTCAAGTGACTCATCGTGTGTCAAGTAGGAGTACTCCGCATCCATCATCCAGAACTCAGTCAAGTGACGGCGTGTTTTTGATTTTTCTGCACGGAATACTGGACCAAAGTCAAAGACACGACCAAGGGCCATAGCACCCGCTTCAAGATAAAGCTGACCTGATTGGCTCAAGTAGGCTGGTGTTCCAAAGTAGTCTGTTTCAAAGAGTTCAGTTGAGTCTTCTGCTGCGTTTCCTGAAAGGATTGGGCTATCAAATTTCATGAAGCCGTTCTTGTCGAAAAACTCATAAGTTGCATAGACGATTGCATTACGGATTTGCATCACAGCTACTTGCTTACGAGAGCGGAGCCACAAGTGACGGTTGTCCATCAAGAAGTCTGTCCCGTGTTCTTTTGGTGTGATTGGGTAGTCTTGAGATTCACCGATCACTTCGATGTCTGTAATATCCAACTCATAGCCAAACTTAGAACGTTCGTCTTCTTTGACAATCCCTGTCACATAAACAGACGTTTCTTGGCTTAGGCGTTTAATCGTATCAAACTTCTCTAGCCCCACTTCCTCACCGAACTTTTCAATAAAGTTTGGTTTAAATGCTACACCTTGGAAGAAAGCTGTTCCATCACGCAATTGCAAGAAGGCAATTTTCCCTTTTCCTGATTTGTTGGCAACCCAGGCTCCGATGGTCACTTCTTGACCAACGTAGTCTTTTACATCGATAATCGTTACACGTTTTGTCATTATTCTTCCTTTTCTATTCTTCTTTATGGCAAACTGCCTCTATGTTATTTCCATCTGGGTCAATAATAAACGCAGCATAGTATGGCTGATGATATTGAGGACGAATACCTGGACGACCATTATCTTGACCACCAGCTAAAAGACCAGCCTCATAAAAAGCATCCACCTGCTCCCTCGACTCTACATTAAAAGCGAAATGAGTCGGATCAGACTTCCCTTGACTTAGCCAAAAATCACCCGCTGGAGCAGTTCGAGGTTCTGCAAAACTGACTGCCTGAGGAATATCAAATGCTATTTTATATCCCAAAGGAGCCAAAGTTTTCTGATAAAAAACTTTACTACTTTCCAAATTACTAACTTGAATTCCAAAATGATCTATCATTATAATCCCTCCATAAATTGATGCAAGCGACGAATAGCTTCTTTCAAGGTATCCAAGTCTGTGGCATAGCTGAGACGAACATTTTCTGGTGCTCCAAATCCAGCTCCTGTAATCAAGGCCAGTCCGACTTCTTCGAGAATAGCTGTTGTAAACTCTGTCACATCGGTATAACCCTTCATTTCCATCGCTTTTTTAACATTTGGGAAGAGATAGAAGGCACCTTGGGGCTTGACAACTTCAAATCCTGGCACTTGGCACAAGAGAGGATAAATGGTATTCAAACGCTCTTCAAAAGCCTGGCGCATGGTTTCAACAGAGTCTTGCGGTCCAGTCAGCGCCTCAATCGTTGCATATTGGGATACTGCTGTCAGATTTGAGGTCGTTTGTCCTGTTAGTTTGCTCATGGCAGCAATAATCTCAGGATTTCCCACAGCATAACCTACCCGCCAACCAGTCATAGCATAGGCCTTAGATACACCATTAATCACGATGGTTTGCTTGCGAATGGCTTCTGACAGACTAGAAATTGGAACAAATTCGTTCCCGTTATAAACCAGACGACCGTAAATGTCATCTGCTAGGATAAGAACATCATGTTCAACAGCCCAATTTCCGATAGCCAAGAGTTCCTCACGAGAGTAAATCATACCGGTCGGATTCGATGGTGAATTAAGAACCAAGACCTTGGTCTTATCTGTTCGGGCTGCTTCTAGCTGCTCTACTGTTACTTTAAAGTGATTGTCTTCCTTGGCCTGGACAAAGACTGGCACACCTTCTGCCATCTTGACCTGGTCTCCATAGCTGACCCAGTAAGGTGTAGGAATGATGACCTCATCACCTGGATTGACCACAGCCATAAAGAAGGTGTAGAGAGAGAACTTAGCACCAGTGGCAAAGGTAACCTCGTTTGCCGCTACGGAATAGCCATAATAGCGTTCAAAATAGGTATTAACCGCCGCTTTTAACTCTGGTAGGCCTGAAGCAACTGTATAAAAGGAAGCTCGTCCATCTCGAATCGCTTCTATCGCTGCATCCTGAATGTTTTCAGGAGTATGAAAATCAGGCTGTCCCAAGGTTAAGAAAAGAACATCTTTTCCCTGAGCTTTTAATGCTTTGGCTCTTGCATCACTAGCTAGAGTGACGCTTTCTTCCATTTCTAGTACACGTTTGGATAGTTTCATATGCCCTCCTTATTGGATCACTGCTCCTGTTTCAAAGTCAACCAGATAGTACTGGTTTCCTGACTTAACTTCCCAAATCGGCTTGTCCTGATAACGACCAAAAGTAATCTTTTCAATGTCGCTAGCTCCTTTTTCCCTCGAAATCGTCGCTGCCTTGTCTTGAGAAATCCCTTTATCAAGCTGATAAACATAAATCTTGTGGTCATTCTTTTCAATCAGTACAGCAATGGCCTCTTGCTTTTTATTATGTCCTAAAACGCTGTAATAACCTTCTAGTCCATTATAAAAATCAACCTGATCTGCCTGTTCCAATTCTGCATACTGCTTGGCTAGTTTTTCTCCCTCAACTCTAGCATCTTGATAGGGTTTCATGCTGAGTGATATCAGATAAAGGAAGGAAGTCGTCATGACTAGTACTACCAGAGCAATGCCGATTCCATACTGTAAAAGTAGCTTGTTTTTTGCTTTTTTCTGTCTTAGTTTCACTCGTCTATTTTACCATCTCTCCTTCTTTATTACAAGTGAAGACGGGAACATTCTAAGATTCTTTTCCTATAAAATGTAAGTTCTTGTTTTTCTCTCTCATTATTGATAAAATAAGCTTATGAAACAATACTTAAAAGAGAAAATTTCCGATAATCAATTAGACTTAAAAACAGCTATCGTCCTCAACAAAGCCATACGAACTTTTAAACCATATGAAGCCAAGGCTGCCAAAGAACACGGGCTAACACCCACTCAATTTTCAGTTTTGGAAACCCTCTATAGCAAGGGGGAACTACGCATTCAGGATTTGATTGAAAAAATGCTAGCCACTTCTGGAAACATGACTGTTGTCATTCGAAATATGGTTCGAGATGGATGGATTTCTAGAACTTGCGACCCCAAGGATCGTCGCTCCTTTTTCCTGAAATTAACACCTGCAGGACGCAGAAAAATCGAAGAGGTTCTTCCTGAACATATCGATTCCATTGTAGAAGCACTCAGCATCTTGGAAGATGGCGAAAAGGAAGACTTAATCCACATTTTAAAAAAATTTAAAAATTTGTGAGCAAAATTATTGCTAATTAGTATCATTTGTTGTAACATGGATGGTAACAAAAGAGTTCGCTCTTTGAATTTTAAACTAAAGGAGACACATCATGTCTAAAAAAGTATTATTTATCGTCGGTTCACTACGCCAAGGTTCTTTCAACCACCAAATGGCCCTCGAAGCTGAAAAAGCACTTGCTGGAAAAGCGGAAGTTAGCTATCTTGATTACTCAGCTGTTCCTCTCTTCAGCCAAGATTTGGAAGTTCCAACTCATCCAGCTGTAGCTGCTGCTCGTGAAGCAGTCCTTGCTGCGGATGCTATCTGGATCTTCTCTCCAGTCTACAACTTCTCTATCCCAGGAACAGTGAAAAACTTGCTTGACTGGCTCTCTCGTGCCCTTGACTTGTCTGATACACGTGGTGCTTCTGCCCTCCAAGACAAGTTTGTTACTGTCTCATCTGTAGCCAATGCCGGTCACGAGCAACTCTTTGCGATTTACAAAGACCTCTTGCCATTTATCCGCACACAAGTCGTTGGTGACTTTACAGCTGCTCGTGTCAATGACTCTGCTTGGGCAGACGGAAAATTGGTGTTAGAGGAAGCAACGGCTTCATCACTTGCAAAACAAGCTGACGACCTTCTTGCAGCCATCAACTAATCCAGCAAAAACCAGCTCGAATGAGCTGGTTTTATGCTTGTTTCACAAAGACGAGTTCTAAATCACTGGATAAATCAGGTTGGTAGTCAAAACCTGCAAAACTGAGCTGGCGAGCTTGTTCGACTGTTTGGACTTGCCCCTCTATCAAGGTGGTCAAAAAGGCACCACGTGCTTTTTTTGAAATAGTTGAGTGAATCTTCAGCTGACCTTCCTTATCCTCCATAAATTTGAAGGTCACCATCTTTTCTCTGATTTTCTTCGAAAATACAGTTTCAAACTCTGATGATAGGAGTGAGAATATCAAGTCCTCGTCCTGAAGTGCCTCATCATAGGCTGATTTCCAATGAGTCTTTAGGGTTTTTCTAGCCACTTTTAACTTCATCAAGAAGTCCAAACGGTGTGGAGCCATAGGCGACAAGGCTGGGACAACACCGTATAAAGCCGAGGTAATCAGGACATGATTTTCAAGATAGGTTTGTTCAGCCTCGGTTAACGCATCTCTTTTGATGTGGCGATACATGAGACCATCGAAGAGTTTCAAGGCTGGATAATGTTTAGCCCTGTGATCTTTTAAAGCTTGAATATGAGCGTACTCTTCTTCTGCTTTCTCGGAAGATACCTTATAAAAAGTCTCTAATTCACTAGCTGAGTAATGCGCCAGTGAGTCAAGGACTTCCTGACTTTCTTCCCTCAAAGGGAGCGCTTCGATACAAGGATGGTTTGTGTTCATTTCTTTTGCTGTTGGGATTAAAATTTTCATATTGTTAGTGTAGCATATTTTTCAATCACGACCAAGAATTTCATCTTAAAAACCTCGGTTCATACCGAGGTTTCTCTGTTTATTTTGGCCATCCTAACCAGATAGCCACGAGAACAAGGGCTGTGCCAGCTAAGCTTGTTAAGATAGATAAGAATTTATCTTTTTTCTCCTTGAACTGAGAAAACCTATTTTTATACTCAATGAAAATCAAAGAGCAAACTAGGAAGCTAGCCGCAGGCTGTACTTGAGTACGGCAAGGCGACGCTGACGTAGTTTGAATTTGATTTTCGAAGAGTATTATTGTACTTTAAAGGTCTTGAGATAATTATCTTTTCCAACTTGACCTTCGAAGGTTTGGCCATTTTCGAGGTAAGGAAGGTCGTCTGATACGGAAGCCTTGACCTTATAAATCTTGCCATCAACTTTAAAGAAATAGACGGTATCCCCCTTGATGACAGCTGATTTAAGATCTGAAACCACTCCCTTGATATTTTCTACCGTTTCATTATCCAGCTCGAGGTCGTTTTTATTGGCATACTTGCTGAGGAGTTCATCTACCGTAGTTGCTACGATAACGTTTTGGTACTCCACTGCATCAACCAAAGCATACTCCTTGACCAGACCTGCATTGTCCTTCAAGCCCATGATGTAGAGCGGTTTATCATTGAGATTGACAAGAATAGGGAAGGTCGCCTTGTAGGCCTTCTCTTGCACTGCTCCTTCTGCAGAAGCACGGGCTGATTCTTCGGTTGCTGAAGCTAGATTGTACTTGGTGATTTCACCAGTGCGCATATTTTCAAGGATAAATCCTAGATTACTTTCATCAGCATTTGCTGAAGTCACTCCTGTGTAGAGATAAATGTCATTTCCGATAGAAAGATAGTTATAGCCTTCTGTCGTTTGGGTAACGTTTTTCTTAGAAATCAAAGCATTCCAGAAGCCGTCTTTATACTTGCCGTTGTAGTTGATTTGTTCGATGGTTTCTTCTGCTGGATAGACACGGTCCACCCATTCTGGCACTTCATCCAAGCTGTATTCCTTGGTTTCTCCATTGGTGGCGTCCAAGATAATAACAGATGAAGGGCGAGGGACTCCTAGACCAAACTGCTTTTGATAAACGGTTGCTACATAGAAGGGATTGCCTTCATCATCCACCTCAAAGGAGGGCGTTTTAAAAATCTTGGTTGGGTACTTGATCCGAAGATGGCGTTTGACATCACGATTAAAATACTCGGAGTCTGAATACTTCATCGGCGTTTTTAAATCCACCAATTCCGCATTTCCTGTCACCATATCAACCTTGATATACTCGCCAATTCCCTTGGACTGATTATTAAACCATTTGATCGGGTCGGCATACTCCAAAGGAGTCACTCGATAGGGTTTGCCATCAACCGTCAGCTGGGTATAAGTATCTGCTGCTACGTACTGGGAGACCTTATCCGTCAGAGAACCCAGGTAACGGTCACCAATCTTTTCTGCAGTGCTCCGATCTAGGATTGGAACCTTACTGGTATCACTCTTAGGAAAATCTTTAAAATCTTTTTCTGTGATAGACACCACATTAGCATAATTTTTTGCTTGGAAAAAGCTAGAGGTTATTAGGCTTACCAAACCAGCAAGGGCAAAAATGATACCTGCAGTCAGAAACAATCCTCTACTAAGTTTGGTAAAAAGGAATCCTTCTAGATTGAGATCTTTGGCAGCCTTGCCATGACGTACATGAACAGTTTTGAGGAGATTGGTATCCTTGCGGAAACTAAACAAAATTCCCATCACCACCAGATGCCCACAGAGAAAGAAGATGAATTCCCAACTAGTCAGATTGAAGGGTGGTAAAAAGATATACCAAGTCGTTGCGATAAAAACAAGTTCAAATAGTATTCGTTTCATCTGAGTTCCTCCTAAATAATCCGTCCTTCCAAATGATCCAGCTCATGCTGGCAGATCTGAGCTGGAAAACCTGTTAGCGTAATGGTCAGCTCCTGCCACTTGCTATCGCGATAGGAAACCGTAATCGTTTCATAACGGGTCGTCGGTCGAACACCAGTCAAAGACAAACACCCTTCCTCTGTCTCGTAAGGTCCTTTATTGGAAAGGAGAATGGGGTTAAACATGACCATGGGAACTAGGCCAAGATTAAAGATAATCACGCGCTTCTGCACCCCAATCATATTTGCTGCCAGACCGACACAGGTCTCGCGATTAGCCAGCAGGGTATCCTGCAAATCTCTAGCTAGATAAATGTCTTCCTGACTTGCAGGTTTCGATACCTGCGACAAGAATAAGACATCTCGGACAATTTTCTTTTCCATTCTCTTACGCTCCTTACAACTTTACTTTATTATAGCACAAAAGGGGGCAACTTCTAGTCCTTTTCCTCAAATGCAAAAAAAGCCATCCGAAGATGACTTTCTTTTTAAATCGCGTTCTTATCAAGACCAAGTTTACGTTGAACAAACTTAACGATTTCGACGATAAGTATCATTGAGAAGCTTCCAGCTAGAACAATACCCCATTGTGACAAGTCTAGTTTGGTTACGTGGAAGATACCTTCAAGTGGTTCTACAACGATTGTTGCCATCAAGAGGATGAAGGATACCAAGATAGACCAGTTGAAGGTCTTAGACTTGAATGGTCCGACTGTCAAGATGGATTGGTAAACAGACTTGACGTTGTAGGCATGGAAGAGTTGGATCAAACCAAGTGTTGCAAAGGCCATGGTGAGGGCATCCGCATGAATGGCTTGGTTGTCTCCTACATGGACTGGATAGGCAAGAGCAAGACCATAAACAGTCAAGACGAGAGCCCCTTGGAGTACACCTTGATAGATGATAGAACTCATGACCCCACCTGAGAAGAAGCTTGATTTGCTTCCACGTGGTTTGTGGGTCATAACACCTGGCTCAGCTGGTTCAACACCAAGGGCGATAGCTGGGAAGGTATCGGTTACCAAGTTAATCCACAAAAGATGAACTGGCTGTAAGACATCCCAACCAAACAAGGTTGATAGAAAGATGGTTAATACTTCAGCCGTATTGGCAGAAAGTAGGTACTGAATGGTCTTTTGAATATTTGAGAAGACCTTACGTCCTTCTTCAACTGCGACGATGATAGTCGCAAAGTTATCATCTGCAAGGATCATGTCAGAAGCTCCCTTAGAAACCTCAGTACCAGTGATTCCCATACCGATACCGATATCAGCTGTTTTCAGAGCTGGTGCGTCGTTGACACCGTCACCTGTCATGGCAACGACCTTACCTTGGTTTTGCCAAGCCTTGACAATACGAACCTTGTGTTCCGGAGATACACGCGCATAAACAGAGTATTGACCAACGACTTTTTCAAATTCTTCATCAGAAAGTTCGTTAAGCTCAGCACCAGTCAAGACATGGTCTTCTGAGTCATTTTCATCAATGATTCCCAATCGTTTGGCAATGGCTTCCGCTGTGTCTTGGTGGTCACCAGTGATCATGATTGGACGGATTCCCGCTTCTTTAGCGACACGAACGGCTTCTGCCGCTTCGGCACGCTCAGGGTCAATCATCCCAATCAAACCAGTAAAGATCAAGTTGTTTTCAAGCTCTTGAGAAGTAAGATTTTCTGGAATACTATCGATAATCTTATAAGCACCTGCAAGGACACGCAAGGCTTGGTGAGCCATTTCCGAGTTGTTTGTATGGATTAATTCAGTGACTTTCTCATCAATCGGAGCAACATCTCCAGCTTTATCACGAGCAACACAGCGTTTCAAAAGTTGATCTGGAGCCCCCTTGACTGCCACGAGGAATTTACCATCTGGCAATGGATGAACCGTTGACATGAGTTTACGATCTGAGTCAAACGGCAATTCAGCTACACGAGGATATTTCTCTAAGAACCCTTTAACATCGTAGCCCTTGTCCAAGGCATACTGGATGAAGGCTGTTTCCGTTGGATCCCCAATCAGGTTTCCTTCAGCATCAATCTTGGTATCATTGGCCAAGACAACTGAACGAAGTAGGGGCATTTCAAGACCTAGTTCAATATCATCAGATGAGTCATGTAGGACTGCGTCATAGAAGACTTTCTCGACTGTCATCTTGTTCATGGTAAGCGTACCAGTCTTATCAGAAGCGATAATCTCAGTTGAACCAAGTGTTTCTACTGCTGGCAACTTACGAACGATAGAGTTTCGTTTGGCCAAAACTTGAGTACCAAGGGCAAGAACGATGGTCACGATAGCAGGTAGTCCTTCTGGGATGGCTGCAACAGCAAGCGCAACAGAGGTCATCAACTCACCAAGTGGATTTTTACCTTGAATGAAGACTCCAACTACAAAAGTAACAAGGGCAATAACCAAAATTGCATAGGTCAAAACCTTAGAAAGGTTGTTCAAGTTTTGTTTGAGTGGCGTGTCTGTCTCGTCAGCATCTTGGAGCATACCAGCGATATGACCCACTTCAGTGTACATACCTGTATTGACAACAACACCAAGACCACGACCATAAGTCACATTTGAGTTTTGGAAGGCCATATTGACACGGTCACCAATACCAGCATCTGTAGCGAGCTCGACGGTCAAGTCTTTTTCAACTGGAACAGACTCACCTGTCAAAGCTGCTTCTTCGATTTTAAGAGAATTAGCTTCTAGCAAACGTAGGTCCGCTGGTACGACGTCACCTGCTTCAAGGGAAACGATATCACCTGGCACCAATTCTTTTGAGTCAATCTCAGTCATGTGCCCATCACGAAGAACGCGCGCAGCTGGACTAGACATCGATTTGAGGGCTTCGATGGCTTCTTCTGCTTTTCCTTCTTGGTAAACACCAAAGGCTGCGTTGATGATAACAACGGCTAGAATAATGATGGCATCTGCAATATCTTCCCCACCAGAAGTTATGACAGACAAGATGGCTGCAGCAACCAAAATAATAATCATCAAATCCTTAAACTGTTCGATGAATTTAACCAAGAGAGATTTTTTCTCACCCTCTTCGAGTTCATTGCGCCCATATTCAGCTAGGCGTTTCTGCGCTTCGCTTGACGAAAGGCCTTGCTCAGTTGCTTCAACCGACTTCAAGACTTCTTCGGGACTTTGAGTATAAAACGCTTGGCGTTTTTGTTCTTTTGACATATGTCTCCTCCTTGACTTTGTGTGCAAAACAAGCTCTCTTTTGGTTTTATGACAAACAAAAAGAGACCTGTTAATCATAACAAGTCTCGCTGTTTAAGATAGCGCCGGAAAACATACTTTTCAGTATACAATTCGGAATGACGACACTATCACAGGTTTCTGCCAGCTACTCCCTTGAGTAGTACTATTATATCAAAATTTGAACAATTTTCAAGGGTTTAAATCTGATGAAACAAGACTAAATTTGAATTTTCCTTTGAAAACCAGTATAATGGTAGAATACTAAATGACTAGAAAGGAAGCCCGATGAACCAATCCATGTCAAATCTCAAGTTGGCGGAACGTGGTGCCATTATCAGCATTTCGACCTACCTCCTCTTATCTACGGCAAAATTAGCGACTGGCCACCTCCTACATTCTTCCAGTTTGGTAGCGGATGGTTTCAACAACGTATCCGATATTATCGGAAATGTTGCTCTTCTGATCGGTATTCGGATGGCGCGCCAGCCTGCAGACCGTGACCATCGTTTCGGTCACTGGAAAATTGAAGATTTGGCTAGTTTGATTACTTCCATCATCATGTTCTACGTTGGCTTTGATGTTCTTCGGGACACCATTCAAAAAATTCTCAGTCGGGAACAGACAGTTATCGACCCTCTGGGTGCAAGTCTCGGAGTCGTCTCTGCGGCAGTCATGTTCGCAGTTTATCTCTATAATACTCGCCTCAGTAAGAAATCCAAGTCCAAGGCGCTCAAGGCTGCCGCCAAGGACAATCTTTCCGATGCTGTTACCTCACTTGGGACTTCCATTGCCATCCTAGCCAGCAGTTTTAATTATCCAATCGTGGATAAACTGGTCGCTATCATCATCACTTTCTTTATCTTAAAGACAGCCTATGATATCTTTATCGAGTCTTCCTTTAGTCTTTCAGATGGTTTTGACGACCGTCTGCTGGAAGACTACCAGAAGGCCATCATGGAAATTCCAAAGATTAGTAAGGTCAAGTCCCAAAGAGGTCGCACCTACGGTAGCAATATCTACCTTGATATCACGCTGGAAATGAATCCCGACCTATCAGTCTATGAAAGTCACGAAATTGCGGACCAGGTTGAGTCTATGCTAGAAGAACGATTTGGTGTTTTTGATACTGATATCCATATCGAGCCAGCTCCCATACCTGAGGACGAAATTTTGGACAATGTCTATAAAAAACTACTCATGCGCGAGCAATTGATCGACCAAGGCAATCAATTAGAAGAACTCCTTGCTGAGGACTTTCTCTATATCCGCCAAGATGGAGAGCAGATGGATAAAGAGGCTTATAAGTCTGAAAAAGAACTTAGTGCTGCGATTAAGGATATTCAGATTACCTCCATTAGTCAGAAAACCAAGCTCATTTGCTATGAGCTAGATGGCATCGTCCACACCAGTATCTGGCGTCGCCATGAGACTTGGCAAAATATCTTTCATCAGGAAACTAAAAAAGAAGACAAACAGTGACCCTATCCAGTGGATAGGGCCTTTTTGATTATTCTACTTTAAGCAAAGACAGACTATGACGGTTTGGAAGATTTGCTTTTCGAAGCTTGTTTTGCCTCTTTTCTTGCTTGATGATTTTGTTCGATACGCCATTCTCTTTCATAGTACTTCATGGCCTCATAGACCCTTTCAGGAAGTCCTACATCTAGTAGAAAGATAGGGATAATTAAGTCTGCTGACGGATAAAAAGGGAGAATCCTTCTCTTCAGCTGAGTTAGAAAGAATTGGGATTTCACATTTTCCTTGTTTTTAAAATAGACTTCAATCCGATAAGAATCCCTATACTTCCCTCGAATCCGAGAGAAGGAAAAGTCCTCTACATCTGCCCAAGCGTAGAAATGACTAGGTTTCTTTGGATTTTGTTTGTAGTAAAACCCCTCGACAGTACATCTCAAATACTCCTTATCCAAGCTTAACAGTCTGTATGTCTGATAAATGACTACTCCAGCACAAAAGAGGACAAGCAGTATTAATAACAGACTTATCGTATGAAGTCTGGTTCCCTTTTGCGAGTACAAATGGAGATAAGAGAGAGGTAGCAAGAAAAAAAGCACTGAAGTCAAGCCAAACAAGGCATTCCAAATGATTTTCTTGGGACTACGTTTAATGACTTTTTCTTCCATCACGCCAACTCACTTAGGTATTCATAACGTTCGTATTTTTCAAGGAGTGCTTCGTTTTTCTCATCGAGTTCTTTTTGAAGAGTAGCTAGTTTACCAAAGTCAGAGCCGTTTGCCTGCATTTCTTCTTCAATGACAGCGATACGATTTTCCAAGGCTTCAATATCCCCTTCAATGCTTCCCCACTCCTGCTTTTCTTGGTAGGTCATGCGTTTCTTATCTTCACGGACCTTGACCACTTTTTCCTTTTCGGCCTTTTGAACTTGATTGGCCATATCAGTTTCAAAGTTTTTTTCATCAAGGTAGTCGGTGTAATGACCAAAGAAAGGACGAATCTTGCCATTCTCAAAGGCGAGAATCTTGGTCGCTACCTTATCCAAAAAATAACGGTCGTGGCTAACTGTCAAGACAGGACCTGCAAAGCCCTGCAAGAAATTTTCCAAGACTGTCAAAGTCGCAATATCTAGGTCATTGGTCGGCTCGTCCAAAAGAAGAACATTGGGTTTTTCCAAGAGCAATTTGAGAAGATAAAGGCGTTTTTTCTCTCCACCAGACAATTTCTCAATCAGGGTTCCATGCGTCGAACGTGGGAAGAGAAACTGCTCTAGCAACTCTGCAATGGAAGTCGTAGAACCACCACTGGTCTTAACCTCTTCTGCTACTTCCTGCAGGTAATTGATAACCCGTTTGCTTTCATCCAAACCTTCAATTTGTTGAGAGAAATAGGCGATGCGAACCGTCTCACCGATGATCACTTGGCCTTTAGTAGGCTCAAGACTTCCTGCGATGAGATTAAGCAGAGTTGACTTCCCGACACCGTTGTCCCCAACGATTCCGATACGGTCTTTGGCTTGCACCAAGAGATTAAAATCATGCAAAATGGGCTTGTTTTCATAGGCGAAGGAAACATTCTGAAACTCGATGACTTTTTTCCCAATCCGACTGGTTTCAAAGTTCATAGTCAAGTCTGTATCAGCAACGCCACCTGAAACTTCTTTTTTCAAATCGTGGAAACGATTGATACGGGCCTGTTGCTTGGTCGCACGGGCCTGCGGTTGTCTACGCATCCAGGCTAATTCTTGCTTATAGAGTTGTTCCTTTTTGTGGAGAAGTGCTGCATCACGCTCATCTTGTTCAGCCTTGAGGCGAACATAGTCCTGATAATTTCCCTGATACTCGGTCAAGCCTGCTCGGTCCAACTCGAAAATCCGCGTTGATAGTGCATCTAGGAAATAACGATCGTGGGTGATAAAGAGAACGGTCTTCTTGGAATTTTTCAAAAAAAGAGTCAGCCACTCAATGGTCGCAATGTCCAGGTGGTTGGTTGGCTCGTCCAGAAGCAAGAGGTCGTGGTTTCCTAGGAGAACTTGCGCCAACTGAACCCGTCTTCTCAGACCGCCTGACAATTCACCAACCGGAGTCGACAAGGCCTGAATACCTAGCTTGCTGAGGACCGTCTTGACCTGGCTTTCAATTTCCCAAGCTTGGAGAGAATCCATCTCTGCCATGACCCGTTCCAAACGAGCCTGCTTGTCCTCACTGTAGTTGAGCATGATTAACTCATACTCACGAATCAACTGGATTTCCTTGAGGTCGCTAGAGAGAACCGTATCCAAGACCGTCTTGCTATCATCAAAATCAGGATCCTGGGTCAAGTAGCCAATCTTATAGTCATTCTTTGCCGAAAAGGGACTGACATCCCCATCAAAGCCAGAAACGCCAGAAAGGACGTCTAAAAGGGTGGTCTTACCCGTTCCATTAACACCAATCAGACCAATTCTATCCAAGTCATGGATGATAAAAGAAATATCCTTAAAAACGGTCTTGTCTCCAACGGATTTGCTTAGTTTTTCAACGATAAAATCACTCATTTTTTCTCCCTCAGGTAAGCATGGATTGCTTGACGATCATTTTCCAACTCTCCATCGACAATGGCAAACTCAATCTCTGTTAAAATCTCTCCCAAGTCTGGTCCTGGCTGGTAACCATATTCCTTAATCAAAATTCCACCATTAATCTGGATTTCTTTCTTATCATGAATGGTCAAACTCTGGTAAGTTTCTGTGATAGCTTGTGGATTAACTGCTTTTCCTTGAGCCTGACGAAGACTTTCAGCTTGTAGAAGGGAATCCAAGTCAAAGCGGTAACAATCACGCTTGCTCAAATCTCCCTTTTCACGCAAAGCTAAAATAGTCAGTAAATCCTGAACCTGCTTGGCAAACTGGCGTGAGGTTTTCCATGCCTTCAAAAATGGCTGTGCATCTTTAATCTCCAAAGCCCACAATAGAGCCGCCCAGGCTTGTTCAGAAGATTCAAAAGTGAAATCCGCCTCCAAATCAAACAGTTTGTTGAGCTTGTCCTGGCTCCCTGCCATGTCTGGAAGATAGGCATAAGCTCGACTCTCAATCATGGAAGACAGACCAACTCGCCAAAAAGGTGCCAGCAAGAGTTTATCAAACTCAACGAAGGTGCGCTCCACAGAAATTTTCTCCAAGAGCGACGTCAAAGTCTTCATCGCCTCAAAAGTTTCTGACTCAAGTTTAAAACCGAGACTGGCCTGAAAACGGAAACCACGCATAATCCGCAGAGCATCCTCGTTAAAACGTTCACTAGCCACTCCAACTGCTCGCAAGACTTGGTTTTCCAAATCCTCTAAACCCTGAAACAAGTCAATAATTTCGCCTGTCTCATCCAAGGCAAAGGCGTTGACTGTAAAATCACGGCGCTTGAGGTCTTCTTCTAGCGAACGCACAAAGGAAACCGCACTGGGTCTGCGATAGTCCACATAGACATCTTCGGTCCGAAAGGTCGTCACTTCATATTCCTCGTCCCCATCTAAAACTAAAACAGTTCCGTGCTCGATTCCAATATCGGCTGTTCGCGGAAAAATCTGCTTAGTCTCCTCTGGATAAGAAGAAGTCGCAATATCCACATCGTGGATGGGACGATTGAGAAGGGCATCTCGAACAGAGCCTCCAACAAAATAGGCTTCAAAGCCTGCTTCTTTAATTTTTTCTAATACTGGTAAAGCCTTCTGAAATTCAGAAGGCATTTGCGTTAATCTCATAATAAGTGTTCTAATCCATAGACAAGCTCATGACGCTTGACAACTTCTTTGATTCCCAAATTGACCCCTGTCATGAAGGAGCTGCGATCATAGGAGTCATGACGAAGGGTCAATCCTTCTCCCTGATTTCCAAAGATGACTTCTTGATGAGCTACCAAGCCTGGTAGACGAACTGAGTGGATCCGCATGCCATCAAAGTTAGCACCACGGGCACCAGCAATCAATTCTTCCTCATCAGGCGCACCTTGTTGGATAGACTCTCGCACTTCCGCCATCAGCTCAGCCGTTTTAATAGCTGTTCCGCTCGGAGCATCTTTTTTCTTGTCATGATGGAGCTCGATAATCTCCACATTTGGGAAATATTTGGCAGCCTGCGCCGCAAATTGCATAAGCAAGACAGCTCCCAAGGCAAAATTAGGGGCAATCAAACCACCCAAATCTTGTTCACGGGAAAATGCTTTTAGTTCAGTAATTTCTTCACTAGTGAATCCTGTTGTTCCTACGACAGGAGCAAAGCCATTTTCAAGAGCAAAGCGTGTATTTTCGTAGGCAACGGCTGGTGTAGTAAAGTCTACCCAGACATCCGCTTCAAAACCAGCCAAGTCAGCCTTATCATTAAAGACAGGAATCCCCTGCCACTCTGACTCAGACTCAAAAGGATCCAAAACTGCGACCAAGTCCAAGTCTGGATCAGCCAAGACCATCTGACATGCAGCTTGGCCCATCTTCCCCTTAAAACCGGCAATAATTACTCGAATACTCATCTCTACTCCTGTCTAAGATACAAAGCCTGTAAGAACACAAAGTGAAAATAGGAGTTCTGATCAAGGAGTGTCTACTCCTTGGAAGAACTATCTTTTTCACACAGGGTTCCAGGCGTGTTCAATTATCAAGATACAAAGGACGTTAGCTGCCCATGAAAAATAGGGAATGGCGCTGACTTTCCATGAAAGGCAAGACAGGCATCTTTTTTCAAGAGGCAGGTAGGCCGTGTTCAATTTCTAAGATACAAAGCCTGTAAGAACAATTTAGACGATTGGTGTATAGCTCAAGGCGATACTACCTTCTCCAAGGTGGGTCCCAATGACACTACCAAAGCTGACAATTGGAATTTCAGCAGTCACACCACTATCCATCAAAAGCTGACGTAAATCCGCTGCCTTTTGAGGAGCATTGCCATGGATGACTGTTATACGGTAGTTCCCATCTTTTGTCAACTCCTTGATGATTTCCACCAAACGTTTAATTGCTTTCTTTTCTGTACGAACTTTTTCGTAAACTTCAATCACACCTTGGTCATTAAAGTAAAGGATAGGCTTGATACTGAGGAGATTTCCTAAGATAGCTGCTCCATTTGACAAACGTCCTCCCTTAACCAGGTGATCGAGGTCATCTACTATGATAAAGGCTGAATTATCAGCAATTTGAATCCCCAACTTCTCCTGAATCTGGGCAAAATCATCACCTTGTTCTGCCCATTCAAAGGCACTCTCCACCATAAATCCGAGAGGGGAACTTGTGATATGGGTATCTGGAAAGGCAATGGTCAAGCCATCATACTCATCCAACATGTATTGGATGTTCTGATAAAAGCCTGAAATTCCTGACGAAAGAAAGAGTCCTAAGACATGGGTATAACCCTCGTCTTTCAAAGAACTAAGAATCTCATCCAATTTGGCAATACTTGGTTGACTAGTTTTAGGCAATTCTACAGACTGAGCCATTTTTTGATAAAATTCCTCAGCAGTCAGATTGACACCTTCAACATACTCCTCTCCATCAATATTGACAGGAATATCCAAGATAAATAGATTCTCTCTTTGCAGCGTCTTCTCCTCTAAATAGGCTGAAGAATCTGTAATGACAGCTAATTTCATGACTAAAACTCCAAATTGATCCCTGGAAGATCCAAGGCGATTTCTGTTACTTCATACGTCAAACGATTGAGCATGTTCAAACATGGACGTGCCAAGGTTTCGACTTCTTCTTGGTTAAATTCGCTTGGTTCGTTGACAATGCGACCTTCCACATGGTTAACTTGAGAAATTGTTCCGCTGATGACAAATTTGTCAAAGACAATCATGAAACTCAAGATAACGACTAAAGAAGTCACTTGGTTTTCTTGGTCATGTTGGAGCAACTGAAAGTTCACGTCTACCTTGGTTTCAGGAGCTCCATTTTCATTTTCCCATTCAAAGTTACGAGCATCAAAGTGATACTGGCTAACAAATTCTTGTTCTCGTTTAAGATTCATTTTTCTCTCCCATTGCTACAATTTACTATGCAATTGTACCACATTTTTATCATTTCATCTAGTTTTCTAGGCTTTAGTCAATTCCGATTTCATCTTTAACAACAGCAGCAATTGTATCTACGTAGTAGTTAACTTCTTCTGTTGTTGGGGCTTCTGCCATGACGCGCAAGAGGGGTTCTGTTCCACTTGGGCGGACAAGGATACGACCGTTCCCTACCATTTCCTCTTCCATCTTTTCGATGATAGTTTTAATGGCTGGTACTTCCATGGCTTTTTCTTTCATGGCATTTTCCACTCGGATATTGACCAGTTTTTGTGGGTAAATCGTCACTTCTGATGCCAGTTGAGACAAACTCTTACCTGTTTCTTTCATGATTTTAGTCAATTGAACAGCTGATAATTGACCATCACCAGTTGTATTGTAGTCCATCAAGATAACGTGACCAGACTGTTCACCACCAAGGTTGTAGCCTGATTTTCTCATTTCTTCAACGACATAGCGGTCACCAACAGCAGTCACTACCTTGTTAATGCCAGCACTCTCCAAGGCCTTATGGAAGCCAAGGTTAGACATAACCGTTGTCACGATGGTGTTTTGAGCCAACTGGCCTTTTTCAGAAAGGTATTTACCGATGATATACATGATCTTATCACCATCGACGATCTCGCCATTTTCATCGACAGCAATCAAGCGGTCACTATCTCCGTCAAAGGCCAAACCAATAGCTGACTGGCTTTCTTTAACCACTTCTTGAAGAGCTTCTGGATGTGTAGAACCTACATTCAAGTTGATATTCAGACCATCTGGTGTCTCCCCAATAACAGTTATTTGAGCCCCAAGGTCTGCAAAGATTTGACGAGCACTCGTAGACGCTGCACCGTTTGCTGTGTCCAAGGCCACTTTCATTCCTTCAAGAGGAGTTCCAGTTGAAACAAGGTAGCCTTCATACTTACGTAAACCTTCTGGATAGTCCACTAAGGTTCCCAAACCTTCGGCACTTGGACGAGGAAGGGTGTCTTCTGTAGCATCTAGCAAGGCTTCGATTTCTGCTTCTTTTTCATCATCAAGTTTGAAGCCATCCCCACCAAAGAATTTAATTCCATTATCAAGGGCTGGGTTGTGACTAGCGGAAATCATGACAACTGCACTGGCTCCCTCAGTTTTGACCAAGTAAGCTACTGCTGGTGTTGCAAGGACACCGAGTTTGTAGACGTGAATCCCTACAGAGAGGAGACCTGCCACTAAGGCTGATTCTAACATTTCTCCTGAGATACGTGTATCACGTCCTACAAAGACTTTAGGGGCTTCTGTTTCGTGTTGGCTAAGAACATAACCACCAAAACGTCCCAGTTTAAAGGCCAATTCTGGCGTCAGTTCTACGTTTGCTTCTCCACGGACTCCATCGGTCCCAAAATATTTACCCATTTTATTTATCATCCTTTTCTACTATTTTATTTAGTCCTGTTTAGACGAGTCTGGTTTCGTTTCTGAACTCGTTGAAGACGAACTGCTGGTTGAAGAGCCCGTTGACGAGGTCGTTGACGAAGAACTCGAGCTAGACGATACTGTTTTAGTTGTAATTTTCATTGTAGTGTCAAATGGCATAATGACGCTTGGCAAGACATTTCCATTTTTATCAACTGCTTGTAGTGGAACAGAGGCCGAGTAGTTACCTGTTATCCGTTCACTCGTCGGCAAGATGGCAATGACACGATCTACTCTAGAGAGAGTTTCCTCGTCACTAATAACCGTTACTTTTTCATCTGACACAGTGACTGTATCAATTTTCACACGAGAATCAATCTGACTAGGATCAATCTCCGGCACAACGATTACATTGTCTCGTTTTGCTTTTTTTCCGACTTTGACTGTTATCTTTTGCGGTGTCGCAACAGCCGTCAAACCACTCGGTAAATTTTCAATAGTCAGAGGAACTTCGATGGTTCCTACACTGGCATTGGTTAAGTCAGCTTTGACCTTGAATTTCCGAGTGCTTTCCTGCATTTCACTCGCCAAAGCAACTCTGTTTGACCCTGTCAGAAAGACAGTCACTTCAGAGGTAAAGCCACTAATAAAGTACTGATCGCTGTCGTACTGAATATCGATTGGGACATTGAGTACCGTATTGGTATAGGTTTCTGTCCTCACCTGTCTGGCACTGTTGCTATTCTGATAGTTTGTTGAAGTCGCATAGATAAAGAGGATGCAGGCGAAAAAGAAGGAAGAAATAATATAAAGACTATTTTTTCTCATGTTTCAATCCTCCTAGCAAACGCTCTTTCAGACCTTGTTTTTTCTCGGATGTTGGAAGCAAGATTCTTCTTAACTCCGATTCAAACTCTTCCAGGGTCAAATCATGCTTAAAGACTCCATTATAGGTGATTGAGATTCCGCCTGTTTCCTCTGAAACCACAAAGGTAAGAGCATCCGATACTTCTGACAAACCAATCGCTGCCCTGTGACGTGTCCCAAACTCCTTGGAAATTCCTGTATTTTCAGTCAGGGGTAGGTAGGCTGAAGTTACGGCAATCCGATCTTCTCTGACAATGACCGCTCCATCGTGCAAGGGAGTATTGGGGATAAAGATATTGATCAATAACTCAGAGGAAATCTTAGCATCTAGAGGAATCCCAGTTGAGATATATTCCTGCAAGGTTCTCACGCGCTGTACCGCTACCAGAGCACCAATTTTACGGGGGCTCATGTACTCGACTGATTTGACAAAGGCACGAACCATTTGCTCTTCCGCACTAATAGGGGCATTGTAGAAGAAATCCGTAGCCCGGCCCAATCGTTCCAAACCAGTCCGAATCTCTGGTGAAAAAATAACCACAGCTGCGATAACCCCGTAGGTGATGATCTGATTGATCAACCAGGAAATGGTTGTCAAACCAATCATATTGGACAGAATCTGACCTAAAATAAAGACCAGGACTCCCCGCACCAATATCATGATTTTGGTCCCTGCAATCGCTTTGGTAAAATGATATAAAATATAAGTCACAATGAGAATATCAATCAGATTGGTGACTATTGTCCAAGGGCTTGAAAACAAACTCGTCCAGTATTGCAAATTGGATAATGGTAGAAAATTCATCCCTGGCCTCCTCCCTGTCAAAACACTTTCTGTACCATTATACCATTTTTTGCCCATTTTTTCCCTATCCTACCTCATTTTAAATTAAGCAAAAATATGATAAAATAAACTGACTAGAAAAAACGAAGGAGAAATCATGTCTCAACTCTACGATATTACTATTGTAGGTGGCGGTCCAGTCGGGCTCTTTGCTGCCTTTTACGCCCACCTACGCCAAGCCAAAGTCCAAATCATCGACTCCCTTCCCCAGCTAGGTGGCCAGCCCGCCATCCTCTACCCTGAGAAGCAAATCCTTGATGTACCAGGTTTTCCAAACTTAACCGGGGAAGAATTGACCAATCGCTTGATTGAACAGCTAAACGGCTTTGAAACACCTGTTCACCTCAACGAAACCGTTCTTGAAATCGAGAAACAAGATGAAGGATTTAGCATCACAACCAACAAAGGAAAACACCTGACTAAAACAGTTATCATTGCCATGGGTGGCGGCGCCTTTAAACCACGTCCGCTCGAACTAGATGACGTCGAGAATTATGAAAATATCCACTACCACGTTTCCAACATCCAGCAATACGCTGGTAAGAAAGTGACCATCCTTGGTGGTGGGGACTCAGCAGTAGACTGGGCTCTGGCTTTTGAAAAGATTGCCCCAACTACTCTCGTTCACCGTCGAGATAATTTCCGCGCCTTGGAACACAGTGTGCAAGCCTTGCAAGAATCATCTGTAACCATCAAGACACCGTTCGTCCCTAGCCAACTCCTTGGAGATGGTAAAACACTCGACAAACTAGAAATCACCAAAGTCAAATCAGATGAAACCGAAACGATTGAAGTAGACCATCTCTTTGTCAACTATGGTTTCAAATCATCTGTTGGCAATCTTAAAAATTGGGGCCTAGACCTCAATCGTCACAAGATTATTGTCAATAGCAAACAAGAGTCTAGCCAAGCAGGTATCTATGCTATCGGCGACTGCTGCTACTATGAAGGTAAGATCGATTTAATTGCTACAGGACTGGGTGAAGCTCCAACAGCTGTTAACAATGCCATCAACTACATTGACCCAGAGCAAAAAGTGCAACCAAAACACTCGACCAGTTTATAAGAAAAGAACCACGAATCAACTGATTCGTGGTTTTATAGTTCATCTGCGATCTTGTTTATTTTTCTGAGTCTGTGGTTGACACCACTTTTGGTCAGGGGATTGCTCAAGCTATCTGCCAACTGCTGGATAGAGTAGTCCGGGTGCTGAATCCGCAACTGCGCTACCTCTTGCAAATCCACGGGTAAATTTTCCAAACCCATTCTATCTTTGATTTTACTGATATTATTGATGGTCTTCATACTAGCAGAAACCGTTCGAGCAATATTAGCTGTCTCGGCATTATTAGCCCGATTGAGATCATTACGGGTTTCACGCAAAATCTTGACGCGCTCAAAATTATCACGCGCCTGCATAGCCCCAATTACGATCAAGAAATCCATGATGTCCTCTGCACGCTGGAGATAGGTAACTGCACCTTTCTTTCGCTCAATAACCTTGGCATCCAGTAAAAATTGCTGGAGGAGAGAGGCTAGTCCTTGGGCGTGGTCTAGATAAACGGAACTGATCTCCAACTGGTACTTGCCAGACTCCGGATCTCGGATGCTACCATTTGCCAGAAAGGCCCCACATAAGTAAGCACGACCAGCCTCCTCATCTGCTAAGATATCGGGATCAATGCCCGTCTCCAAACCAAAGAAGGAATCCGCAAGCCGCAAATCAGCTAAAAGCTCCTGCACCCTCTCATCTGTATAGACCGTATAGACACGATTCTTGCGAAGATTGCTTCTCTGATGGTGACGAATCTCTGACTTGATATCATAAAAATGGAGAAAGGACTCATAAAGGTGCCGAGCCAACTTGGCATTTTCGGTCACGACGGACAAGGTCAATCCTGAAGTCGAGAGACCGATACTGCCAGACATCTTGATGATGGCAGACAATTCATGACGACTGAGATGGTGTTGACCAAGAATTTCCTCTTTTACTGCAACTGTAAAACTCATTTTCTCACCTGTATAATCCGCATCAATTCGTCTACAATCAAATCGCCATCATGGAAGGCTCCTCCATTTTCCAAACGAAGGAAGTTGGATGAAATCACACGAGGAACCTGCTTGCAAAGACCAGCAAAGTCATGCTCTACCTGAACCAAATATTCATCAAAACGGTTGGTATCCATGTATTCTCTAGGAACCTTCTCGATATTAACCAAGACCGTATCAATAAAAGGCCGACCTAAGTGTCGATGGAGGACTTCCACGTGGTCACTGTCTGAAAAGTGCTCTGTTTCCCCACGCTGGGTCATGATATTGCAGACATAGGCGATCTCTGCCTTAGTATCCAAGAGAGCCTGCCCAATCTCCTCAATGACGATATTGGGCAAAATCGATGTAAAGAGGGAACCAGGCCCCAAGACAATCATGTCACTCTCGAGAATGGTATTGACTACTCGACGGCTGGCTTGCGGTGTTTCATCATCCAAGGTATTGGTCACATAGACATGGTCGATCATGCCTGGATGATCTGCAATGTGGCTCTCACCTGCCACCTCAGAACCGTCTTTAAAGACTGCATGCAGTGTCAAAGGCTGATCGCTTGAGGGGTAGATTTTTCCTGTTGTGTGGAAAAAGAGACTTAGCAGCTGCATGGCATTGTAAGTGGACCCTTGCATTTCAGAAAGTCCTGCTATAATGATATTTCCTAGAGGATGACCTGCAAAAGCACCAGCGTCTTCTGAAAAGCGGTACTGAAAAACCTTCTCATAAAATTTAGGCATATCCGACATGGCTACCAGGACATTGCGAAGATCTCCTGGTGGTGTCAGCTGTTGGATATTCTTTCTTAGTTCACCAGAAGAGCCACCATCATCAGCTACCGTTACGATGGCTGCGATATCCACATCCTTTTCTCGCAAGCTTTTCAAAATGACGGGGATACCTGTTCCTCCACCAATTACCGTTATCTTTGGTTTTCTCATGAACGGTTTACCGTTTCCTTTCTTCTGTCTTTGTCACGATGGCTTTCATTGACAGGCCAGTTTTTAGCAAGGTCCTCAGCTATGCGCTTGGCAAAGGCCACACTACGGTGTTGTCCACCTGTACATCCTACTGCAATGGTTAAAACAGACTTGCCTTCTTTTTTGTAACTTGGCAAAATGGGCTCAATCAAGGCGAGCAAGTGCTGATAGAAACTTTCAGACTCTTCATGATGCATCACATAGTCATAAACTGCTTGATCCTCACCTGTCTGATTACGAAGTTCAGGGAGGTAGTATGGATTTGGTAAGAAACGGACATCAAAAACCAAGTCTGCATCGATCGGGATACCATACTTGAATCCAAAAGACATGACCTCGATACGAAAAGACTGGGCTTGTTCTTGGTCTGAAAATTGCTCTGCAATGGTTTTACGAAGTTCACGAGGAGTGAGTTCTGTCGTATCCACCACATTTTGACTCATATTTTTCAAAGGTGCTAAGAGTTCACGTTCCAGCTTGATGCCATCTAAAATCCGACCATCAGCAGCTAGAGGGTGACTTCTTCTAGTTTCCTTATAGCGTGCCACCAATTCCTTATCTTTTGCATCCAAAAAGAGAATTTTAAAATCCAAATCGTCTTGGTTTTCCAATTCATCCAAAACAGCCTGAATCTCTGAAAAGAAGGAACGGCTCCGCATATCGACTACTAGGGCTAACTTATGGTCATCATCCTTGGTCTCTACCAACTGCAAAAACTTTGGCAAGAGGGCTGGTGGCATATTGTCAATAGTGAAATATCCTAAATCCTCGAAGGACTGAATGGCTACCGTTTTCCCTGCGCCACTCATCCCTGTCACAATCACCAGGTGAAGTTGTTTCTTTATCATCTATCTCTCCTTATATCAAAAAAAGTTTGGCAGAGCCAAACTTCAACTAGCTTATCCAATCTCTGCGATCACTTCAATTTCGACTTTTACATCACGAGGAAGACGTGCAACCTCTACAGCTGAACGAGCTGGGAACTCCTCTTTAAAGGCAGTCTGGTAAACCTCGTTAAAAGGAACAAAGTCATTCATATCGCTCAAGAAGCAAGTTGTTTTAACAACATGGTCAAAGTCTGTTCCTGCTTCAGCCAAAATAGCACCGATATTTTTCAAAACTTGTTCGGTCTGTTCTTGGATCGTTTCTCCTACAATTTCTCCAGTTTCAGGAGATAGAGGAACTTGACCACTAGCAAACAAAAGATTGCCAACGATTTTCCCTTGAACATAAGGTCCGATTGCTTTTGGAGCTTTGTCTGTATGAATTGTTTTTGCCATTTCTTTCCCTCACAATTTTTCTAATATTGCATCCCAAGCCTGATCCATCCCTGCCTTGCTGACAGATGAAAAGAGGATGAAATCGTCACTTGGATCAAAGTTTAATTTCTTTTTGATTGCTGATTCGTGCTTATTCCACTTACCACGGGGAATCTTGTCCGCCTTGGTCGCAACGATGATAACCGGAATCTCATAATATTTGAGAAATTCGTACATCTGCACATCATCTGCTGACGGGTCGTGGCGGAGATCCACTAGACTAACCACGGCACGGAGATTTTCACGAGTCGTTAAGTATTCCTCAATCATGCGCCCCCACTTTTCACGCTCCTTTTTGGAAACGCGGGCATAGCCATAACCAGGCACATCCACAAAGCGCATCTTGTCATCAATGTTGAAGAAGTTGAGTAACTGGGTCTTCCCAGGTTTTCCTGATGTACGAGCAAGATTTTTGCGGTTCAACATGGTGTTGATAAAGCTAGACTTGCCGACATTTGAACGCCCTGCAAGGGCAATCTCTGGCAGGTCATCCTGCGGATAGTGGGACTTGTTTGCCGCACTGAGCAGGATTTCAGCATTGTGTGTATTAAGTTCCATAGTCACCTCTAGGCTGTTTCTAGGATGGGTTTTTCCGTTCCATCGACAGCTTCTTTTGTGATGCGGACCAATTTCACATTTTCTTGACTTGGCACTTCAAACATAACATCTAGCATGGTTTCTTCGATGATTGAGCGAAGACCACGCGCACCAGTTTTGCGTTCAATAGCCTTATTGGCTATTTCCTGAAGAGCTTCATCGTCAAATTCCAACTCAACATCATCATAAGAAAGCAAGGTTTGGTATTGTTTCACCAAGGCATTTCTTGGCTCTTTCAAGATGCGAACCAAGTCATCGACCGTCAATTGCTCAAGAGCAGCAAAGACAGGCAAGCGTCCAATCAACTCAGGGATAATACCGAATTTTTGAATGTCTTCAGCGATGATTTCTTGCATGTAAGAGCTGTTTTCGTCAATCGCCTTGTTATTTTGGCCAAAGCCAATAACTTTTTCACCCAGACGTTGTTTAACGATTTCTTCGATGCCATCAAAAGCACCACCCACGATAAAGAGGATATTTTTAGTATCCACCTGAATCATCTCTTGTTGTGGATGTTTGCGTCCTCCTTGAGGCGGCACGCTAGCGACAGTTCCCTCGATAATCTTGAGAAGGGCTTGTTGTACACCTTCACCCGAAACATCACGTGTGATCGACACATTCTCGCTCTTCTTGGCAATTTTGTCAATTTCATCTACGTAGATAATCCCACGTTCTGCACGTTCGATGTTAAAGTCAGCAGCCTGCAAGAGTTTGAGGAGGATATTTTCTACGTCCTCACCCACATAACCAGCCTCAGTCAGAGCTGTCGCATCTGCAATAGCAAAAGGCACATTCAAGCTCTTAGCCAAAGTCTGAGCCAAGAAAGTTTTCCCAGAACCAGTTGGGCCAATCATCAAGATGTTTGACTTCTGCAAATCCACATCTTCTGACTCTTCACGCGTATCATGGAAATTAATGCGTTTATAGTGATTGTATACAGCCACTGCCAAGGCACGTTTGGCACGATCCTGACCAATCACATAGTGGTTTAAGATATTTAGGAGTTCGATTGGTTTTGGTACTTCAGACAAGTCTGCCAAAACTTCCTCGGCCAACTCCTCCCGAATGATTTCCTGGGCCAACTCCACACATTCATTACAGATAAAGGCGTTGTTCCCAGCGATTATTTTCTTTACTTCTTCTTGGCTTTTGCCACAAAATGAGCAATAAACCATCATATCATTTTTCCTATTTGTAGGCATGATTTCCTTCCATTCTAATTTATCATTCTATCTAAAATAAGGTCATATAAAAAGCGTGGACACTGTTGACCAGATTGGTAAAAGCATTCAACCAGAGTAAGGCAGACAGTCCATAGCGCTTCTTACGAAAAGCCTGTGCTCCAGTCAAAATACAGATCACACACAAAAAAGCTGTAAAAAATCCAAATATACTGCGCTCCATTAGACTTCCTTTCTATCTCGGTATTCGATGGTAAAATCATAGTCGTTTTTCTCATCTCGGGTATAAGATTTGCTTGCAACTGTCTCAAAACGAGACAAGTCAAACTCCTCAGGAAAATAGGTATCTCCCTCCACCTGAGCATGAATCTGTGTCACGATGATTCCATCTAAATACGGCTCAAAAGCCTGAAAAATCTGCTTTCCGCCAATGATATAGAGATTTTTTTCCTGACTCTGATACCACGCTAAAACAGACTCCACATCTTGAAATACGAGCGCACCATCTATGATTTCTTCGCTATTTCGCGTTAAAATCAGGGTTTGCCGTTTTGGAAGCAGACGACGTCCCATGCCATCAAAGGTCACTCGTCCCATCAGTATAGCATGATTTAAAGTTGTTTCCTTAAAATGTTGCAACTCTGCTGGCAAATGCCAAGGGAGACGATCTTCCTTCCCAATCACACCTTTTTCATCTTGGGCCCAAATGGCTATGATTTTCTTTGTCATGCTTCCGTCCTTTTTATTGATACTACTATTTTATCAAAATTCTCCCAAAAAGGCTGTTTTGAAACGCGCGCAAAAGAGAGAAAAGGAGCAGGCTTCATTTAGCTTGCTCCTCTCGTCCCTAGGACATATATTTTTTTGCTTCTGATTCGATTTTTTCGACCACTTCTTGGATACTTAGTCCAGTTGTGTCAAGATAAACTGCATCCTCAGCCTGTCTGAGAGGAGAGGTTTCACGATGACTATCCTTGTAGTCACGCGCAGCAATCTCTTCTTTCAACGTTTCCAAGTCAGTCTCAATCCCTTTAGCAATATTTTCCTTGTATCGACGCTCTGCTCTTTCTTCAACAGAAGCCACTAGGAAAATCTTGAGTTCAGCTTGTGGTAAAACAACTGTCCCGATATCACGCCCATCCATGACGATACCACCTTGCTGAGCAATCTCTTGCTGGAGCGAAACCAGTTTCTCACGCACTTCAGGAATGGCAGCAATGCTTGAAACCTTGTTGGTCACTTCATTTTCACGAATCGGATGCGTAATATCAACATCCCCTACAAAAACAAGCTGTTCTCCAGTTTCTGAACGTCCAAAACTAATGGGGTGTTGGTTAAGAAGCTCAAGAAGTTGGTCTACATTTCCTGCATTCAACTGGTGTTTGAGCGCTATATAAGTCGCAGCACGGTACATAGCACCCGTATCGAGATAAGTGTAACCAAAATCTTTAGCGACAATCTTTGCGACCGTACTCTTACCACTCGAAGCTGGACCATCGATAGCAATTTGAATTGTCTTCATGACCGACTCCTATCTTGTCTTAATCACATCACCTGGGTTGGCAAACCAAGATCCAGATGACATGTGAGAAGGATTTAGGGCTTCTAGCTGGGCAATGGAAATCCCTGCACGTTGAGCAAGAGCTGCTTCTCCCTCTCCAGGCTGTACTGTAAGTGTTCCTTCACCCTCTGTAGTATGTTCTTCCGAACTGCTCTGTGAAGGTGTTGATTCAGAAGAAGTTGTTTCCTCTACCTTGCTACTTGAAGATGATGATGCTTCCACTTTAGAACTTGCACTTGTAGAAGGAGACGATGCATCATAGAAGTCCTTCAAAGATGAAGTACGATTGCTTCCACCGGTTGATAGGTAAATCAATACAACTACCATAGCTACAACAATTACAAAGAAGAGGCTAGCTAGAACCGTTAAGACACGATTCGCAACAACGCCTTTCCCTTTTTGTTTCCGGTGTCGACGCTCTGATCTTGTTTCTTCCTCATTGTTTTCGTAAATATCTTCTTGCCACGGTTCTTTTTCCATATCTTACTCCTTGTTTTTTTTACATTTTCTTATTACAATATAAATATGAAAGTCACACTTATACCCGAACGGTGCATCGCCTGCGGGCTTTGCCAAACCTATTCTGAACTCTTTGATTACCATGATAATGGAATCGTTCGATTTTACGATGATCCAGTCGAATTGCAAAGAGAAATCGCTGAGACCAGCGATGTTCTGGAGGCCATCAAAAATTGTCCTACAAGAGCACTTCTAAAAGATCCATCGTAGGAAGCAGGAAATTAATGTTATTGATTTTTTCTCATTTTTCCCACACTTACTAGTTTAGCATATTTCTAGGTAAAATTATAGTCTTTTTTGGTTATTTTTTCCTTCAATAATAGAAAGGTCACTTTTTTCTTTGACGAGATAGAGTGGTCTTTTTTTGGTCTCTAGATAAATCTTACTAATATACTTACCGAGAATCCCAATCGTCAGGAGTTGAATCCCTCCAAGAAAGAGAATGACAGCCATCAAAGAGGTCCAACCGGATGTCGGATTTCCCAAGATAAGAGTCCGAAACACTACAAAAAATGTCATCACAAACGAAAGAAAACAAGATAGAAGTCCCGCTACAAAGGCTATACTCAAGGGGAAATCTGAAAAGTTAAGAATCCCTTCAATCGAGTAGAAAAAGAGTTGTCTAAAACTCCAACTGGTCTTGCCAGCCTGTCGTTCAACGTTTGGATAATCAAGATAGTGCGTTTTAAAACCCACCCAGGCAAAGAGTCCCTTAGAAAAACGATTGGATTCGGTCAGTGTTAAAATAGCATCTACCACAGACCTTCTCATCATGCGAAAATCACGGACACCTGAGGGCAAGGCTACTGGGCTGATTTTTTGCATGAGGCGGTAAAAGAGGTCAGCACAGAGACTGCGGAAAAAGGGTTCTCCCTCCCGACTAGTTCTCCGTGTCCCAACACAGTCTATGTCTGCATTTTGGTCTAATAAGGCTTTCATCTCAAGTAGCATACTAGGAGGATCCTGAAGGTCTGCATCCATCACGACCACCAAGTCTCCAGTTGCATGTTGCAAGCCTGCGTATAAGGCTGCCTCTTTCCCAAAATTTCGTGAGAATGAGACATAACGGACCGCAGGATTTTGCTCCCGATAGGCCTTCAAAAGCTCTAAGGTCCCATCGTTTGAGCCATCGTCTACAAAGACATATTCGACTTCTGCTCCCAAGTCAGGAAGCAGAGCTTCCACAGACTGATAAAAAAGAGGAAGTACTTCCTCTTCGTTTAGACATGGGACAATGATTGAAATCATCATCTTAGTCTTCAAATCCATTTGGATGCTTGCTTTGCCAACGCCATGCGTCTTCACACATTTGGGTGATGTCGAGTTCTGCTTCCCATCCGAGCTCTGCTTTGGCTTTTGCTGGGTCTGAGTAGCAGGCAGCGATATCACCTGGGCGGCGTTCTACGATGCGGTAAGGAATAGGACGTCCCACTGCTTTTTCCATATTTTGGATAATTTCAAGAACGGAGTAACCTTTACCAGTTCCAAGGTTATAAATGTTTAGACCTGAACCTTTTTGGAGTTTTTTCAAAGCTGCAACGTGACCTTTAGCAAGGTCTACGACATGGATATAGTCACGAACCCCAGTTCCATCTTCTGTATCGTAATCATCTCCAAAAACTTGTACTTGTTCTAGTTTGCCCACTGCTACTTGTGAAACATAAGGCAAGAGATTGTTTGGAATTCCGTTAGGATTTTCTCCCAAGTCTCCACTTTCATGCGCTCCGATTGGATTAAAGTAACGAAGCAAAACCACATTCCATTCTGAATCTGCCTTGTAGATATCCGTCAAAATTTCCTCTAACATCAGCTTAGTACGACCGTATGGATTGGTCACTGAAAGTGGGAAATCTTCCAAGATTGGAACAGTGTGAGGATCTCCGTAAACTGTCGCAGAAGAACTGAAGATGATGTTCTTACAGTTGTTTTCTTCCATAGCTTTTAGAAGACTGACAGTTCCAGCGATATTGTTGTCATAGTAGACAAGAGGGATGCGGGTTGATTCGCCAACAGCCTTCAGACCAGCAAAGTGAATGACACCAGTCGGTTCTTCCTGCTTGAAAATATCTCTGAGGGTATCTGTGTCACGGATATCTGCCTCATAAAAAGGAATCTCGACTCCTGTAATTCTCTCAACAACTTCTAAACTTTTACGATTGCTATTGACAAGATTATCCACCACAACGACTTGATGACCTGCTTGGATCAACTCAATAACAGTGTGGGTTCCGATAAATCCAGCACCACCAGTTACCAAAATCTTTTCTTGCATCTTTCTTCCTCGATTCTCGGATTATTTTTTCTTATTTTATCATTTTTGATAGGGAATGTCATTTGACATCCTAAACCACCTGCTAAAATTTTAGTAAAATCTTACTCGCTTTTTACTCGGTTGACATAGTTTGCAATTGGATAGTTTACTGGGTCCAAGGTCAACTCCTTGTCTTGGACCAGCTGGGCTAGATGGTAACCGATAATCGGACCAGTTGTGAGGCCTGATGAACCTAGTCCACTAGCCGCATAGACACCTGCCAATCCTGGTACCTGCCCAAAGAAAGGGGAGAAATCACTGGTGTAGGCACGAATTCCCACACGATCACCCGATGATTTCGCTTCTGCCAAGGCTGGATAGTGAGGCAAGGCCGCATCCTCCATTTGTTGGAGCAAGGTTTCATCTACCGTCAAGTCAAATCCCATATCATTTTCGTGGGTAGCGCCCAAGGACAATTTCCCACCTGCAAAAGGGATCAAATCCCACTCCCCTTCTGGCATGACAACAGGGTAAGATTTCATATCTTTGGTAAGTTGATAATCTCGTAGTTGTCCCTTTTGGGGGCGAACATCTACCTCATATCCTAAAGGCTCCAAAATGTCCCCCAACCAAGCTCCCGTCGCTAAAACAACCCGTTCAAACACCTCTTCGCCAATCTGGTAACCTGCTGCTAAAGGTGTCAGACTCATTTTTTCTTTGACCAGCTTGACTTGACTGGCTTCTAGCAAACGAGTCACTAAGAGGTGGCCATCTACTCTCGCTCCACCAGAAGCATAGAGCAGGCGGTCAAATCCTCGCAGACCAGGAAAGTAGTTATTAGCAGACGCTTGGTCTAGAATGGCTAATTGACCTATCAAGGGAGATTCTTCCCTACGCTGGAGTGCTAGTTCATAAAGTTCTTCTAGCTTGGATTCGTCCTTTTTCAAGAGGAAAACTCCCGAACGCTGGTAAAAGTCGATTTCCTGTCCTGACTTTTCTAAATCAGCCAACAAATCCACATAAAAGTCAGCTCCCAAGCGCGCCATCTTGTACCAGGCTTTATTACGGCGTTTTGAAAACCAAGGACTGATAATTCCCGCTGCTGCCTTGGTAGCCTGACCTTGACCATGGTCAAAAACAGTTATCTCTAAGTCAGTTTCTTTAGAGAGGTAGTAGGCAGCAGTTACCCCTACAATCCCTGCTCCAATAATGGCAACTTTTTTCATTTTCTTCACCTTCTAACTAGATATGGTGGAAAGGATTAGTCGATGCTTGGCTAGGTATGATATCAATGGCCCAATCCTTTTCTGCCTTCCATTGATTAAGGAGGTCAGCGATTTTTTCCACAAAAAGAATTTCGATATAGTGGCCTGGGTCCAGCGCCAACAAGCCATCAGACAGCATATCCTGTGCTGTATGGTAGTAGATATCACCAGTAATATAGACATCCGCCCCCTTTGCCAAAGCATCAGGATAGAAAGACTGACCACTACCACCGCAAATGGCAACTCTTGAAATTTCCTTCTTCAAATCACTCTTTTGATAATGCACCATGCGAAGGCTATCTAGGTCAAATACTTGCTTGACATGAATGGCAAATTCTTCATATGTTTGAGGCTGAATATTCCCAATCCGTCCAATCCCACGTTCTGAGCCAGTTTCCTGCAGATAAGTCGTCTCCTCAATGCCTAGCATCTGGCAGAACCAGTCATTTAACCCGTTATCAACAATGTCAATATTGGTATGGCTGACATAAACTGCGATGTCATGCTTGATCAGGTCGATGTAAATCTGATTTTGCGGACGGTTGGCTACCAAGTCCTTGATGGGACGAAAGATAGGCGCGTGCTTAACGATAATCAAATCCACACCCTTTTCAATGGCCTCTGCCACCGTCTCTTCTCGAATATCGAGGGCAACCATGACCCTTTGGATATCCTTGTCTAGAGTACCGATTTGCAGGCCACGACTGTCTCCCTCCATGGAAAATTCCTGAGGGCAAAAGGTTTCATAGCGTTTAATGACTTCACTTGCTAGCATGGAGTACCTCCTTGATGGCTTGAATTTTATCTACTAAAACTTGACGTTCTTCCATATTTTTTTCTGGAATTTGATCAAGGGCAAACTCTAACTTAGCTGCTTCTTTTTGCCACTTTTGAACGAAGACTGGGTTGGTTTCTTTGGACAAGAAGGGACCAAAGCGAACATCACTGGCTGATAGCTTCATTTGTCCCGCTTCTACAACTAGAATTTCATAAAACTTGCCTGCTTCTTCTAGGATGCTTTCTGCCACAATCTGAAAACCATTGTCTTGCAACCAAATGCGCAAGTCGTCTTCACGATTATTGGGTTGGAGGATTAAACGCTCTACATTAGCCAGCTTGTCCAAGCCTTCTTGCAATATGGTCGCAATCAAACGGCCACCCATACCAGCAATGGTGATAATAGAGACTTGGTCAACCTCTTCAAATGCCGCTAAGCCATTGGCTAAACGGACTTGGATTTTCTCCTTTAGACCGTGAGCCTCAACATTCTTGAGAGCAGACTGGTAGGGTCCTTCCACCACTTCCCCTGCAATGGCGCTTTTGATTTGGCCTCTCTCAACTAACTCGATGGGCAGATAAGCATGGTCACTTCCCACATCTAGTAAAATAGCTCCTTGTGGCACAAAGGAAGCTACCATTTCTAATCTCTTTGAAATCATCTTCTCTCACTTTCCAAAACTCTATTACCTTTTATTATACCATATTTCGGCTAGCAATCTTGCACCTAAAAAGACCGCAATCCACAGATTGCAGTCTTTCTTTATTTTCTAGTTTGGTAACGACTAGTTAGAATGAAAATCACCGTAAAGATCAGCATCATGGCCCCATAAACAGGCAACGTTTGCCCTGTCAAGGTTGAAATTTCAAGCAACTTCTGGATCATTGGGAAGAGAGCTGTAGCTATGAAGCCTCCTACAGACCAGACAATCAAGAGAACACGCCAGAGGGTAAATGGCATGCAAGCTCTAAATACAGATAAGAAACCGATAGATCCAAGGAGATAATAAAGTAGGGTTGAGATTTCTAACTCAGACCAACCTTGACTCGCTCCAAATATTTTCACAAAAAGAACGCTAAAGACGACCATAAGGGCACTTGGTAGGGCACGTAGCATGGATCTTCTGAGGAAATTTGGCTCAACAGGCTTGATATTTCGCTCAAAAGTCAGAACGAATGGCGGGAAACCTTCCACGAACTGGTCAATCATGGTAATCTGGATTGGAATGAAGGGGAAAATCAAAATCCACTCAGACCGCCCTACTAAAACACTAGCAATACAAATCACCGCAAGCAAGAAGGAATAAATGGTCTTTATCAAGAAAATCGGAGCGATGTGGGCAATATTATTAACCACACGACGACCTTCAAAGAGAATCTCAGGAACATCATTAAAGTCTGAGTTCAAGAGAACCAGATTGGCAATCTGACGTGTCGCCGGATCTCCTTCTGCCATTACAATCGAACAGTCTGCTTCACGAAGAGCCAGAATATCATTGACACCGTCCCCTGTCATTGCCGTTGTATGCCCTGCTTTTTTCAGAGTTTGGATGATGAGTTTCTTTTGATGAGGGGAAACACGTCCGAAAATAGCTGTCTCTTCAGCCATGGCAATCAATTCCTCATCCGTGATTTTTGAACAATCTACATAGCTGTGATAGTCTACAAAGCCAGCTTTCTGGGCAATGCTGGAAACCGTAACTGGATTGTCGCCAGAGATAATCTTGAGGCCCACTTCCTGAGAACGGAGATAATCCAGCGTCTCAGCTGCTCCTTCTCGAATCGGGTCCAAGATTTCCAGCAAGGCCAGGGCTTGAATGTCAGACGGTTTCTGTGGTTTGTGATGATCTAGTTTTTCCTGACTAAGGGCTAAGACCAAGACACGTGAACCTCTCTCTAAAGCCTCTCTGGCTTCTGGGACTTCAGAGTCCAACAACATCTCAGGCGCCCCTAAGAAAACCGTTCCTAGCCCTTCTAATTCCATAGCTCCCCACTTGCGGTCGCTTGAGAAAGGAAGATTCGAGATCGCAGGATAGGCAACCTGTCCTTGGAAACGCTGGCGAATGGCTTGGGCTGTTGGATTTTTATCCTCACTGTGAGCTATGTAGCTGGTCAAAATGCTGGCAATCGCATGCTCACCATACTCTTCGGTCAAAGGAATAACTGCCTCCACCTGCATCTTTCCTTGGGTGATGGTTCCCGTCTTGTCCAAACAGAGCATATCCACTCGTGCCAAGGTCTCTACAGAGTACATCTCCTGCACCAAGACCTTTTTCAAGCCCAGCTTAATCACCGCAGTCAAGAGCGAAGTGATGGTCAAAAGGGCGATTCCCTTGGGCAACATACCCAAAAGGGCAGTCGATGAATTTACAACGGATGACTTGAGGGGCAAGCCTTTTAAAATAAAGGCTTCTAGCAGTAGAGCTAGACCAAAGGGAATGATAATCTTCCCAGTAAAACCAGCTAGCTTGTCTAGCGATTTCATGATACGGGAATTGATCGGTTTCACTGTCTTAGCTTCTAGCATGAGTTTGGCAGAATAGTTTTCTGCCCCGACATGGTGAACTTGAGCCAAAACTGCGCCACTGGCTAGGAAACTCCCTGATAAAAGCAAGGCATCCACTTCCTTTTGCACCAAATCACTCTCACCCGTCAACATAGCTTCATTGACTTCCGCAAATCCTTCCAGAACCAGGGCATCACTAGGAATCTGCTCTCCAGCAGACAAACGAATGACATCTCCTAGGACCAATTCTTCTGGATCGAGAGCGACTTCTTGACCATCACGAATGGTTCTGACCTTTTCCTTGGTCATAAGATTGAGCTTGTCTACCATGTGTTTGGCTCGCAGCTCGGTCACAATCCCAGAAAAAGCGTTAAAGCAAATAACGGCAAAGAAAACCAAATTGCTCCAAGCCTGCACAAAGGCCAGCGCGAGGGCAATAGCAAAGTTTAATGCGTTAAAAAGTGTAAAAACATTTCGTTTGAAGATTTGCCAAGTACTGGTACTGGCTGAAGCGGTAAAGTCATTGACCAAACCTTGAGCCTGTCTTTCCTTGACTTCTCTTTGGGTTAATCCCATAATCTTATTTTTATCCATAAATTCTATCATATCATTTTTTTTAAAAGAATTCTAATTCCATCTAAAACTGTTGGCTGATAACTGAAAAAGTTTGCCAGTAGTCTTTTGATAAGGTATAATAATAAAAGCAATACAATCGAAGGAGATCTCATGTTTTATACTTATTTGCGTGGACTAGTCATGCTGATCTTGTGGTCCATCAATGGCAATGCCCACTATCACAATACTGATAAAATCCCTAGCCGAGACGAAAACTATATCCTCGTCGCTCCTCACCGTACCTGGTGGGATCCTGTTTACATGGCCTTTGCGACCAAGCCAAAACAGTTCATCTTTATGGCCAAAAAAGAGCTGTTTAACAACCGTATCTTTGGCTGGTGGATCCGTATGTGTGGCGCCTTTCCTATCGACCGAGAAAAACCTAATGCCTCTGCCATCAAGTACCCTATCAACGTCCTCAAAAAAAGCGACCGCTCTCTCATCATGTTTCCAAGTGGGAGCCGTCACTCAAATGATGTCAAGGGTGGAGTTGCCTTGATTGCCAAAATGGCTAAGGTTCGCATCATGCCTGTTACCTATACCGGTCCCATGACCTTGAAAGGCTTGATTAGCCGTGAACGTGTGGATATGAACTTTGGAAATCCTATCGATATCTCAGACATTAAGAAAATGAATGATGAAGGGATTGAAATGGTTGCAGACCGTATCCAAGCAGAATTCCAACGTTTGGACGAAGAAACCAAGCAATGGCACAATGATCAAAAACCAAACCCACTCTGGTGGTTTGTCCGCATCCCTGCCCTTATCCTTGCAGTGTTTGTTGGTATCCTAACGATTATCTTTAGCTTTATCGCAAGCTTTATCTGGAATCCAGATAAGAAGAGAGAGACTCTTGGTTAAAAAATACAATTATCCCTTAGCTTTTGCCAAGGGATATTTCTTTTATTCGATTTTCCATTTTTGGGACAACCAGTTGGAAAAGGCTAGAAATCGCTCAGCCACTTGCTCATGATGCCCATAAGGATCAAAAACAAACTGCCCAGTCAGATAACGTTTCTGAAGACTGGTATGGATCTGCTCAGCATAGGCTGGTGCTTGACCCAAGCGATTGGTATGATGGGCTCCTTCTGTTTGGCCATTCTGTAAATACAGCAAACAATCTAAATTTTTCACCTTTTCTTCCCTGCAATAAGTCGTAAAATCAGGGTACCAAAAGGAACCACAGATAGAGAAGATACAGGAGACCTTATCAAAATGGAAAAGACTGTATACAGCCGCCAAACCACCTAGTGAGTAACCCCCATAAGCAAGGCGATTTTTGTCCAGACGATAAAGCGACTGCAGCTTGTCTAAAAGACTACCAAATAAATGATCATGATAGGCATTTGCCTGACCCCCAAAATCCAGAGCCCCATCTCTCAGAGCAGATGCCTTCCATGGAGTGTAGTCATCTAGGCGATTTTTAGAGGTCAAGCCCACTAAAATCACAGATTCTGAAAGGGAAGATAGAAAATCCAAGTTTCCATCATTCAAGAGAACAGCTGGATAGGTTTGGTTGGGATCATAAGTCGAAGGAAGGCTGACCTTGACTTGGATCCCTTCCCAGTCAAACTCATTATTTATTGATAAAGTCATTGATTTTCTCAAGGGAATCAATCACTGCTGGACCATAGTCCATTAACTCATCGTAAGAAATGGTCATGATTTTTTGATTCTTAATAGCAGGAACATTTTCCAAAACTTCATTTGCCTTCATCAACTCTACTGCGTTAGCATCCAATTTTTTATTGCGGTCGCTGGTTACATAGATAATCAACTCAGGATCCATTGACACGAGATTTTCCAAGGTCAAGCCTGATGTTCCCGTTGCAACGTTGGTATAACCAAGTTGATTTAACAAGCTCTCTTGCAAAGCAGACTTGTAAGCACCAAAGGTTTCGTCATTATAAGCAACCATAATCAAAGCCTTTTTCTTTTCACCTTGGCTTGTCGGGTTTGCTTTCTTAACAGCGTCAATTTTAGCTTGTAATTGGGCTGCGTATTCATTAGCCTTGTCCTGAACATTGAAAATCATTCCAAGATTTTTGACATCTTCTACGATATTTCCCAAATCTTGCTGAATCGTTGAGAGAGAAGCTTTTTGCGTATAGACTGGGATTTTGTTTTCATTCCAAGCGCTAACTGTTCCCAAGGATTTTTCTGAAAACATCATGTTTCGACCCATCACCGCATCTGGCTCATAAGAAAGGACTGTCTCTTGAGAGACTGTTTTTTTATCACCGATTTGAGGAATGGTCGCAATCGCGTCCTTGTATTTGTCTGTTACAGCATTGTCAGGGTTGAGCATGCCAGCAATTTTATCCTTCAAGCCTAACTCCAATAAGATTTCAGTTGTTGAAAGATTGTTGGTGATAACTTTTTCAGGTGCCTTGTCAAAGACTTGTTCGACTTCATTTCCCTTAACATCATAGGTTTTAACCGTTAACGGATAAGTCGTCTCTGTGCTGGCCTTTTGACTTGTTTCTGTGCTAGACTGCGTGGTAGCTTTTTCTGTAGTAGTGTTACCACAAGCTGCCATGGTTAGGGTAGCTACTGTTACGAGTAAAATGCTTAGTGTTTTTTTCATCTTGTTTTCCTTTTCATTCTTATAAATAGTGAATCATGGCTTGCTGATCCTCGGTCCAAGTAACCTGACTTTGAACTCCATATACAGTTTGCAATGACTCAGGGGTGATGGTCTCCTTTGGAGTCCCTTGGTAAAGGATTTCCCCCTCTTTCATCAGATAGAGGTAATCCGAATAGCGACAAGCAAGTTGAATATCATGCAGGACAGCTAGAACATTGACCTTGAGATTCTTCACAATGGCTAACAAGTCTAGCTGATACTTGATATCCAGGTGATTGGTTGGTTCGTCCAGGAGCAAGAGAGTCGGTTCTTGCGCCAAGGCGCGGGCTAATAAGACTCGTTGTTTCTCTCCCCCTGAAAGAGACGAATAGAGACGAGTTTTCTTCTCAAGCATATCTACCTTGACAAGAGCATCTTGAACAAGGGCATAATCCCTTTCCTTTTCCTTCTGTAAAAAAGAGAGATGGGGCGTTCTTCCCAGCAAGACGATTTCCTCAACTGTACAATCAAACTGCAATTGATTAAACTGGGTGACAACTGCCATTTGCTTGGCTGTTTCTTTAAGTGACCAATGCTCCAGCGGTTTTCCATCTAGGCTTATCAAGCCTTTGTCCGCCCTTTCCTGACGATAGAGGAGTTTAAGCAGGCTGGTTTTTCCACTTCCATTTGGCCCTAGTATCGTATGAAATTGATGCCCCTCAACTTTAAGAGAAACTCCTTTGAGGATTTTTTTCTCTCCTAGTCCAAAGTGGACATCCTGACAAATCAAGTCCATATCAGGTCCTCACCTCCCTTCGCCTACCTCCAACAATGTAAATAAAGAAGGGAGCACCTACTAAGGCTGTGAAAATACCAATTGGAAGCTCAGCATTGGGAATGATGACACGAGAGAGTACATCTGCCCAAATAACAAAGAGGGCACCCAGTAAGGTCGCAACGGGAAAAAGTCTCCTGTAATTCGTTCCTACTAACCCTCGAGCTAAGTGGGGAGTAATCAGACCAACAAATCCAATAATCCCACAAGTTGCCACTAAGACTGCTGTCAGCACAGCCACCATGGTCACATAAAGATACCAATAAAAGCGTAAGGGAATCCCCAACGTTAAAGCAGCCTCATCTCCCATCATCATCGCATTAAAAACACGATACTGAGTAGAGAAAAATAGAAAGGCCAATCCTACTACTATAGTTGGCAAGACTAAGTCAGACCAGTTAGTTCCGGCAAGCGAACCCATGGTCCAAAACTTAATGGTCATCACACTGTCAGCATTAGCGCCGACTGAGATAATAAAATTGGAAAATGCCAGAAAGAGAGCATTGACCACAGTTCCTGATAAAATGAGACTAGAAGTCGTCATCCTGCCCTGCATAGAGGCAATGATGAGGACAGCAATGGTTGCCAAAATAGCTCCAAGAAAAGCGCCAAGGCTAATCATCACTTTTAAACCGAGAATGATGCTCAAAGTTGCCCCTAGAGTTGCACCCGCAGAGATACCTAAGACATAGGGCTCTGCAATGGGGTTGTTCACTGTGGACTGCATCACGCTACCACACATAGAAAGACCTGCCCCTACTATCAAGCCTAACAATACTCGGGGGAACCTCATATTCCATACAATGGCAAGAGTAGACTTGGAAACCTCTCCTATCTCAAGAGGAAATCCTAACCTGCTCAAAATGATTCGATAGGTATCTCCTAGATCAATCGCAACGGACCCCATAGAAACAGCTAGAAAAAGTGAAATTCCTAAAACACTTAGCAAAATACCCAAAAACAACACAAATTGCAAATCTTGTCGGCTTCCAGAAAATTTGGAAAGCATGAAAACCTCCTTAGACAAAATTAAAAATTTAGAAAATTCTCATGAAAAGTATACCATATTTTCAACAATGGAACAAGAAGAGAAAAATAAATATAGTTGGTCTTACAGTGCTAATAATCGTAACCGAAGATTATACTTGGGTATATCGAGGTAAAGTGACAACATAAAAAGCCCTCTAAAATTAGAGAGCTGATTTGAACCCGGGCTAAAATCCTAGTGAAACAAAAAAATCTACACGATCAGAAAAGTCTCTATCGTGCCATTTTCATACATGATGTATAGTCCAAGTAGAATGAATACTATGGGCACAATGATTCGCTCGTATTTTTCAATTGTCTCGAATATTAACGGAATAGAGGATAACATCCGACTAATCTCGCAAAAGATAATTATGCCGATTACAAACACAAGCAACGCCACGAGGGTCTGTGACCAATCTAACGAAGCAAAATAAGGTATATAGATACCTAAATTATCTCCGCCAGACGCAATTGTCAGCAATGTAACTGTCCAAAACAGTTGATTTGCCTTGCTTTGTTCTAATCTTTCAATAATTTCTTCCTCTTCTTCCTCACCTTCTCCAACAATTGCAAAGCGAATCCCTAAATAGATAGGGATTAAACCAAGCAATCCAACCATCCATTCTTCAGGCACGAAATTAACGACATAAGCAGCAACTAAACTCGCCCCTACAAGTAAGCCTGTTCCTAGATATTGCCCCGTATAAATATGCCATTTCTGTTTATTCTGTGATAGCTGTGCAAATAAAATAATTAAAATAATTAAATAATCGATACTGGTGGAAATATAAACACCAATAGCAGATATGATTGTCTGTCCCATAAAAAACTCCTGTATTAGTCAGTAATAAATCAGCAGATTTTAGGAGAGCACAGACACATTAATTTAGCTATCGCTAGTGGGTAATGTCGAACGTAGGAAAGCATTTTACTCCTCCTCAAAACGTAGTTACAAAGTAATTTCTAACTGGAATTCGGTGACTACTTCCATGTAAAGTATAACATACTATACTTTACTTCGTAAAGTGTGGGCTCTCCGAGGGGGCTTGCAGACAGTTACTCGGCTTGAAAAGCCGAGTAACTGCGCACCTTCATGGTGTCATTAGCTGATACCATTTGAGGTTTTTGTAGTCTCCAAAATTGTGACCGATAAAACTGCTAATGCTGGTCTTCTCCTTGCTTATGAGTTTTTGTAGTCTCCAAAATTGTGACCGATAAAACAATAGCGCTTATTGGCGCTTGATGACGAACGTTTTTGTAGTCTCCAAAATTGTGACCGATAAAACTTTAAACCAATCCATGAACATTGATACGGTGTTTTTGTAGTCTCCAAAATTGTGACCGATAAAACCTGTCACAGCTAGAACACAAACGGCTCCATTGTTTTTGTAGTCTCCAAAATTATGACCGATAAAACCTCAATAAAAAAGCTCGCTGAAGTCAGAGAGCTGATTTGAGCTCGGGCTAAAATCCTAGTGAAAAAGATAAAACTCCTTGTGTTCATCGAACACTGTGTCCTTTCCCTATTTTCATACGGATTTTTGGCGCCCTTAGCATCATAATTCTTGCTGGATAAAACGTTTGTAGACTAGGCGGCAAGCCGAAGATTGTACAAAAATGTTAGTGAAACAAAAAATCTCCCCGAAGGGAGATGATTTGGTTTATTTTACCTTACAGTGCTAGGAACCGTAACCGAAGATAATACTTTAGTATATCGAGGTAGGATGACAAAAGTAAAAAAGCTCTCTGAATATCAGAGAGCTCAAGTCTTGCTGGATAAAACGTTTATAGACTAGGCGACGAGGCGAAGATTGTACTAATGGTACATCGAGCTGAAGCCAACGAAGTATAGAAACGTTTTAGACGCAAGATTAGCGACGAAGTCCAAGAGAGTTGATTAACTCACGGTAACGGTTAACGTCGTTTTTACGCAAGTATGCAAGCAAGTTACGACGGCGACCGATTTTCTTCATCAATCCACGGTAAGTAGCGTGGTCTTTTTTGTGTTGTTTGATGTGTTCGTTAAGGTGGTTGATTTCCCAAGTAAGGACAGCAACTTGAACCTCTACTGAACCTGTATCACCTTCGTGACGTGCATATTGTGCGATGATTTCATTTTTTTTCTCTTTTGAGATTGCCATGATGTTTCTCCTTTTTATTTGGCTTCATCCGAGTGACAGGTTGGCATGCCTGCAACCAAGAAGAAGTTATTTGTCTTTACGACAGTTCTTATTCTACCAAGAAGCAGGGACTTTGTCAACTGATTTACTGTTTAAAACCGTGAATTACTCTACTGATTTCAGAGCTTCAAGCATATCCACTTTTCTTACAATTAAGTCACTCTTTACTATCATTATAATGCTTTTTCAACTAGTTGGAAACTAGAAGCAAAAACAAAAAAACCTAGGAATTCCTAGGCTTTCTGTTTATAAATTATTTTCCAAGGTAGTATTCAGAAACTACGTTCAATTTTTCGTCGAATTCGAATACCAATGGTGGGAAGTTAGGGATTTCCACGTCCATGATTTCGTCATCTGACAAGCGTTTGATGTGTTTTACAAGGGCACGGATTGAGTTACCGTGGGCTCCTACGAATACGTTTTTACCATCTTTAAGTGCTGGAGCGATTTTGTCTTCCCAGAATGGAAGGGCACGTTCCAAAGTCACTTTCAAGTTTTCAGCATCTGGGATAACTGAGTCGTCAAGTGAAGCGTAACGACGGTCAGTGTGTGCTGAATGCTCATCATCACGATCCATGTTTGGAGGCAATACATCGTATGAACGACGCCAGATGTGAACTTGCTCATCACCAAATTGTTCAGCTGCTTCAGCCTTGTTTTTACCAGTCAAACCACCGTAGTGACGTTCGTTCAAGCGCCATGATTTTTCAACTGGAACCCACAATTGGTCAGAAGCTTCAAGAGCCAAGTTTGTAGTTTTGATCGCACGTTTCAATACTGAAGTGTAAGCTTGGTCAAATTCGATACCAGCTTCTTTGATCAATTTACCAGCGTCAATCGCTTGTTGTGTTCCTTTATCAGACAAATCAACATCAGCCCAACCAGTGAAAAGGTTAGCTTTGTTCCATTCAGACTCACCGTGGCGAGCAAAAACCAATTTTACCATTAGATGGATTCTCCTTTTATTTTTCGAGGTTTCCCTCGTTTATCTATTCTATTTTACACAATTTTTCACAAAAAAGCTAGTTAAAATCAACTAAAAAGAGAGAACAGTGTCCTCTCATCTAGTTATTATTAATTCGCGATATTCAATCAAGAAACGATTGCAATTATTTGTTATTTAAAGCATCAATTATACGATCAGTATTCTTAGTTACATTAGTATCATTGTAACGATTATGAATTAGACCTTCAATTGTTTCTTTGCAATTTTCAAGATTAGCTTTTTCAAATACTACCACACTGACAACATGTGTTCCACCAGAAGTAAGATGCAAAACTAGTAGAGTTTGAAAAGCACTTAGCACTGTTAATACACCATAAGCCGCTAATATCAATCCTCCGATAAATGAATTTTGCATCATTGAAAGGCCAATAAGAGCGAAAATGATACCCCAAGCAAATGATTTGAAATCAAGGCGAAATGAACTATCTACACTTGCAACATGATCAATAGGAATTGTTTTATTTTGAGAACCCAGTGGAATAACTTTTAAAATAGTATTAGGGCTAGAAGTTTTTATAAAGACTCCCTCTAAAGCAATGGAAGCTTTTAAATAGAATGTTAAATACGATGTAATGAAAGATTATTTCATAATATTCCCTTTTTATTTTTTCAAGTTGTATTACATCATGTTTTCTTATAAGAAAAGCATTTTGCTAACATATTCTTTCGCCAGATAATTCTTTAAATAAAAAACAACCCTCAAACGGATTGTTTCACTAGACTATCAGACAAGGCCACGGACCTCTTTCAAAAATTTAGAAAAAGAAACAGCGCCTTTAATGATTAGAAATCCTCCTATCCACTCGGTCGCTGAAAGAAAGCCCAGCACGCCACCAATGATAAATAAAATAGAAGGCAGCATTCGAAGTTGTTGATCCTCTTCGAAATAGATTAACATAAAGGTCCCTAATGCAATCATCAAAATCTTAAAAAATGTCAGGAGCAAAGAAAAGGCAACCGTGACGACCAGTATCTTTGAAGGATCTTTATAGATGAGAGCCCCAGTATAGGATAGCAAAAATCGTAGGACAGGTCCCAAAAGCAAGGTTATACCTGCCAGCATGCCCAGTCTCCAATTGAGTCGAACCAATCTATCTCTCTCCATAAAAACCTCCTTCTCTCGTAGCTATCATTCTACCATATTTGCTCCAGAAACAAAAGACCTTCTCCGTCACAAACAAATCGCCTACCTGCTTTCAGACATCCGAACATAAAAAGAGAAGATCTGTCGATCCTCCCTTTTCATTTTCCAACCCTTATTTCTTAAAAATAGAGGTTCTGAAGTCGTTTGTTTGGTCAAGATAAGCTTTAAAGATTGCTCTCTTCAACTTATGAACGGCACTATCATACTCTGGATTATAGTTGCTCCAACGAGGACTTACAGCATCCTTGAGAACAGCTTGATCCATGAGGGCTTGCAATTCACTCACTTGATTGATGGTCTTGGTCCCATAGCTTGGCCATGGTTTTGTCGGATCTTTAAAGGTCACTTGTTTCAAGTTTTTAAACTGATCCACACGTTCTTTATACATGGCTTTCTTAAAGGCAGCCCAAGATGCATACTTGCCTTCAAACACCTTGTCCAATACAAGATCATCTGTCACCAATCCTCGTGTTTTACCATAAAGATTGATGGTTTTACCTTTTTGTTTGGCAGCTTCTTCGTATTGGTTGGAGATATAAGGTACCATTCCATCCTTAAAGCCTTTGGCAGCCAAAAGTTCGTAAGCAATCCTACGCCCCATAAGGTCCCCTGGCGTGCCTTTCTCACTGCTGAGAGCTGAAAAGATTGGGGCAAAGAGTTTAATCGTATAGTAACCATTTCGTTCATAGTCGCCAAACTGGTACTCACGAGCTGACAAGATGTTATGGTCAATCAAACTATCAAAACTATTCAGGTTTCGGGCCTCTTCTTCTGTCAATTCTTTGACTACATTAGTGGCGTAAACCTCATTTCCATCTGCTGGATCTTTCACATACTTGTTCTCAATTTTTCTGAGAGCCGCCATTTTCTGGTAAACATTTAGTTTGTTAACGATTGACTGCCCTTCGAGATATTCCAGCATGTAGATAAGGTCAAACATATTGTGAACATAGTTCTGAAGATCTGTAGCGTTTTGGAATCTCTCTGTCGGATCCAAGACTTGCAGACGGGAGTCCTCTGTACTATCTGATTTTGAGTGTTTCAAGATGGAGTTAATGGTAATGGTTGCGTCACTTGGTTGGTCAGGGGCTTGCAATAAGCCTTTTGCAAAGAACTCTGGTCCCAAGCCGCTTCTTCGACCATAGCCGCCAAGGTAAATATCCTGATCCGAATCATGGGTCATCTCATGGGTATAAGTAATGGCTCCATCCTTGTCCAGCATACGGTAAGACATATAGTAGACGCCATCACCTGTAGCGTAGGCTCCATGCTGGTTGTGTACTACCTTATTGCCAACTGGTCCAAAGAAGTTTTTCATAGCTGGATTGGAACTATCAAACTTAGCCTCCACTGTAGCTTTTCCAGATGTTGTGTCATCACCAAACTTATAAGCATCATAAAGCAAGATAGTACGATAGAGTTTTTCACGTGATTGTTCATCTAAAATGCGATACCAATAATCGTAGTGATCTCGCTGGCGTTTGGCTGTTTCACGCGCATTTTCTTCAACAAAATCATTGAGAGCCTTGCCCGCTTTATGGTCACTATTGCGGTAGCGATCATAGGCTCCAAATCCTAGACTAGACATGGTCGAGATGACAAAAACTGATTTCTCTGGCAAGGTTAAGAGAGGCAAGACCATATTGCGGTATTTCCATGTGGCACTCGTGATGCGATCATAAACACCGATAGAATACTTGGTACCAGCTTGTCCCTGCTTAGTTCTGACTTCTTCAATATTAGATTTTTCTTCGACGATGTAAGCCTTAGTCTCTGATTTAAACCAGTCATTGTTGCTTTTCTCTGGTAGAAAGACTTTTCGGTAATGTTCTAAAGTGCTAAACAAATCTGTCGTTCCATGTTGACTGGCAAGACTGATACCATAAGTATCGACATTATTCTTAGCTAGAAGATTGTTAAAACCAGATTTACCTAACTCAATCAGGGCATCTAGTGGTAAAGCAATTCCCTTACCAAAGAAGTCCAGGTGGTACAAGACCAAGTCTTTAATATTCACCTGACCATAGCTGAAGTTGTACCAACGCTCCAGATATGTCAAACCAAGTAGCAAGGCTTCTTTGTTGCGCTTGATTTTATCTACAAGATAGCCTATGGTAACTGGGTTGTCACCAGCCAGTCCGGCATCTGCTGACAAGAGTTTCTTCAAACTGTCTTCCAGATGTTGTTTTGTTTTGGCGAACTGGTCTTCTAGATAGAGCTCAGTCTGCTTGACGTTTGGAGAAATACCGAGCGTCTTTCTAATGCCTTCTGAGTGGTAATCAACATTTTGTAAGTCAGGTAAGACTTGCTTGATGATAGAGCTTTGGTCATACAAGAATTGGTTTGGCGTATAGAGAAGACCCGTATCTCCTAGACTATATTCTGCTAATTTGGCAAAATCAGCCTGGTACTTGAGATTGAGCTTTTCAGATGAATGATCCTTGTAGTGCAGCAAAAGTTTGTTTGCAGTCTGTTTGTTTGAAACAATGTCTGTGATGACTTGGTTATCCTTCATCATGACTGCTGACAAGAGTTCTTTTTGATATAACAGACTGTTCTCATTGACCAAGTTTCCATATTTGACGATGGTTGCTTTGTTGTAGAAAGGTAGCAATTTTTCAATATTTTTATAAGCCAAAGCGCGCTTAGCTTGATAATGAGCCACCTTAGAAAAGTCACTGTCTTTTTTGCCACTTGTTGAGAGAGGCTCCACTGTTGGTAGAGTAAGAGGATTGATGGCTACTTTTTTGCTTTCGATTTGGGAAGCATCTAGCATTGTTCCTCTTTCTTCAAAGGATTCCTTGCTGACGACCTCATCCTTGACTAAGGTGACATTGTAGACTCTGTTTGCCTTGCTGCTGAATGTGTCCTTCACCTTCATTCCATTATAATGGTAACCGGTAATGGCATTCCCGTTGGTTACATTGACATCACTGAGAACATTGGTCAATCTTCCAGCATGCTTTTCTAGATTAGAAGTTCGGTCCCACAAATAGCCTGCTACTCCCGCTACTCTACCAAAGTGCTTGGCATTGTTAATATCGCCTTCAGCATAGCTATCTTGGATTTGTGCATCCTGATCTACTAGACCTGCAAGACCACCCACAGTCTGATCTGAACTATTTGTGTTGGATGAAATGGCTACTGTCGCTTTTGACTTCGTAAGCAAAGCTCTACTTCCTGTCAAATGACCGACCAGACCACCGATATTGTAAGCAGCAGTCGTTTCATAGGTATTGACAATTCTCCCCTTGAAACTGCTCTCTGTGATAGCTGATTGATCCGCCTTAGCTAGCAAACCACCGATACCACGTTCACCAGCGAGAACACCATCGACGTGAACTTGCTGAATCTTTGTGTTATTCTGGGCTTCATAGGCCAGTGAACCAATATCATCTTTCCCTGAAATGGAGACATTTTTCAGACTCAATTTTTCTACTCTAGCGCCGCTCAAGGTTTCGAACAGAGGCTTTTTCAAGTTGTAAATAGCATACTGCTTGCCATCTTTTTCACCAATCAACTGACCAGTAAAGGCGCCCTTGATGTAAGATATTTCATCAGGTCCCAGTTCCACTTCGTTGGCATTCAAACTAGCTGCTAAATGATAGGTTCCAGAGAGATTCTTGTTGATAGCTTTGACCAGGTTGCTAAAGGAAGTAAAGGTTGTCGTTTCCTCTCTAGCCTTCTTAGCTAGGTAGAAGGTGAAATTATCGACATACTTATTTTCTAGCTCTTGCTGGAGTTTCTCAGCCTTGGCTGTGATTTTATAAACTGGCTGCCCATTTTTCGTTTCTGCCGTTATTGAAGCGACTGGTAGATAGACATCTTTAAATGACGAGGATTTAACCTTGACAAAGTAAGTGTCTGGATTACTTGGGACACCGTCTAAAGAAACGTGTTGTTTGTAAGTACCATTAGTCTGACTATACAACTCCAGATCCGAAACATTTCTTAATTCAAGTGTTTTTTCTGGATCTTTTTCTTTTGGTTTTTCTGTCGGAGCTTCCGGTTTTACTTGCTCGGTATTGCCAGTATATTCTGGAAGAGGAGCGACTTGTTCCGGTTCCACAATGGCTCCTGCTTGAGTGCCTGTATAGGCTGGTGTTTCAGTTGTCTCTGGGGCTACTATTGCACCAGATTGCTCACCTGTATATTCTGGTTTTTCGCTTGTCTCTGGGGCTACAATCGCTCCTGCTTGAGTTCCCCTATACTCAGGTGTTGGTGGCACCTCTTCAGGTTCTACGATTGCTCCAGACTGCTCGCCTGTATAGGCAGGTTTGTCAGTCGTTTCTGGTTCCACCAAAGCCCCTGACTGGACGCCCCCAACCTCTGGCTCAACTTTTTCCGGCTCAACGATGGCACCAGCTTGAGTTCCCTGATACTCAGGCAATGGAGCGACTTGCTCGGGTTCAACGACTGCTCCTGCTTGGGTGCCTGTATATTCTGGTTTTTCAGCTGTCTCTGGGGCTACAACCGCTCCCGCTTGCTCGCCTGTATATTCTGGTATTGGAGCCTGCATCTCAGGCTCTCCTTTTTTTGCAGACTGAGGTGCTTCACTCGGAGCAACTGCCTTCTTAGTCCCTTTCTCTACTATACGTGGCAAGGCTTCTTCTACTTTAGTTGAGAGAACTTCCCTAGAAATTTCTTGGTTTTCAACCGTGAAAATGCGAACAAGTTCAATCTTCTTCCCAGCACGCCCTTCTTGTTTGACACGAATGGTTCCCTCTGCTAGTTCTGGATTTTCCTGAACCACTTCTGAAACATCTAGTTTAGTTACAATTTCTTGGTCCTTGTATAGGAGCTCTGGTTTATTGACGCGACCAGCCAAGACTTCATCCTGAGGATCCACACTAGCAAGGCCAGACGGTTTTGGATTGGATGAATCTTGAGAAGGGATTATAGGAGACGGAGCTTTCTGCTCATCTCCTGCCTTTTGTCCACCTTCGTTGGCTTGGAAATGAGGTTGAACCGTGTAGTCTAGTTTCTGATCCCTAGCAGCAGTTTCTTGCTGATTAATCTCTTTGTCTTGCTTAATATAGCCTAGGTAGGTATAACCTGATAAGGCACGTGGCAAAGGCAGACTATCTCCTTGGGATAATTGGTATTCCTGATTATACTGGAGTAAAAGTTGATTTTCGATAGCCTGAACTGAAGAAGCCAAACCACTGCCCATCCCTGTTATCAAGACAACTTTCAAGAGAGCTTCCTTTTTGCCTTTCTTTTTGGATACAATAAAAATAAGGAGACCAATCGAAGCTAGGGCTCCACCTGTTAAAACGCTAATAAGGCTATTCTGCCCACCTGTATTGGGCAACTGACCTAGCTGGGCTTTCTCATCCATACGGTAGACTAGATAGTAAGTGCTCTCACTATCTTCCGCAATTTTAGGAATATCCTTGACAATCAAGTCTTTTTCTTGCCCACTCAGCTCCGTATCCGTCACATATTTGTAGTGAACAGCTACATTTTCTTGAGCAAATACGGTCCCACTACTCGCAATGGACACAAAAAATAGGCTTGAAATCGAAGCTGACACAAGTCCAATTGCTAATTTTCGTAAGGAGAAACGATGCTGCTTCTCTCCAAAAAACTTTTTCATTCTAAATCCTCTCAACTTTTACCTTCTATCAAGAAAATAACTAGCATTATATTTTGATATAGGTATTTCACATCCACCATTATACTATAAAAATACTTCCTTGTCTCAAATAAATGCTTTAGATTTCACGAATGTCAAAGCTTATTTATCCTGTAAAATTTATCTGTCGTTGATGACAAAAAAGAAGGCTAAGCGCCTTCTCTTCTTTAAAAATATTCCTAACAAAAAGTCATTATTCTTGAATCTCGAACTTTTTCAAAAGTCCAAAATAGAGGGATCCACCAATGATTGTCAGAATTCCTCCTACCCATCCCAAGAATGGGATCAATCCAACAGAACCACCTACGATAAACAAAACAGACGGTGCAGGGGTCACACGTTCATCGTCCTTGTAATAGACAATAGACACAATTCCTAAAACCAAGACAGCAATTTTTACCAATGCCAAAATGATTGAAAAAATCGTCAATATACCAACTGTTGCATCCGAGTCCTCCGTCGCCGCAGCAGCCCCAACAGCTATCATAAACATAACAAGAGGTGCCAACAGTAAGACGATACCTGAAATAAGACCAAAAATCGCATTTACGCGAGCAAGTGCTTTTGTTTTCATCCGAATCTCCTTAAAAAATTTTTACAACTATCATTTTATCACATTTTCATGAAAAACAAAAGAAATTTCAAAACGAGTATACTAGATGGTGAATGATTTCCAATTTCTAAACAGACATTTAGAGTAAAAAATAGGTCATGTATCAGATTGTTTGTAAATTCATTCGTTTTTGTACTAAGCAAGCCATTCACCTAAAAAAAAAGAAGATCACTTGGATCTTCTTTTTTCGTGCTTATCTTTCAAAGATAGACTGTCTGAAATCATCTGTGGCACGTAGATAAGCGTTGAAAATACGATACTTGAGTTGGGCGACGCTACTCTTGGAACTGTCTGATAAGGCACGATCAATGTTCTTAGCTGAGGCATCCGCTAGTACTGCTAAGTACATATAATCTTGTAATTCCTCATAAGAAGAAATCGTAATTTGTCGTTTGCTATCTAATTTTCCTGCTTCAAACTCGATAGTGATGGGGCGAAGGAAGTTTTGAGCCTTGTTGTATCGCTCATTCAACATAGCTTTCTTCAAATCCTTCCATGATTCATACTGACTACCGTAGAGATTTTTAAGGATCAGATCATCTCCAACTACTCCGACATCTCCACGGTTCCAAGTTGAGTAGGTCTTATCACCTTCTTTGAGGGCTTGGCCAGCGTATTGGCCAGATACATATGGGACAAATCCTTGTTGGTAGCCCTTGTCTCCTAGCAATTCGTAGGCTCTACGGCGGAACATAAGCCCACCAGGTGCACCAGTTGGATTGTCCAGAGCTGCATAGAAGGAAGCAAACATATTGATGACATAGTAGCCATTTCGTCCAAAGCTAGCTCTATCCCAACCATCGCGACGACCAATGATATTATGATCAACCAGAGCATCGACAGATTTTAGTTTGGCTGCTTCTTCGGCAGTTATAGGGACAATTCGATCATCAGCGTGGGCTTGTTTACCATAAGAAGTTTTTTCAAAGTTATAATTTTCAGCCTTACGGTACCATTTCATTTTCTGTTGATCAGTTAGAACACCAGTAACAACATCCCCTTCAACATAATCCAGAAGGTTCAGTACGTCAAAGACTCCATGCATGTAGTCTCGAAGAGCATCTGCTGAGGAGAATCGTGCAACAGGATCATAGGTATGGTAACGTGTGGTCGAATCTTTATCTCCTTGATAGAAGCTATTAAGTACGAGACCTTTTTCGCTAACATTGGTTACAGACTCTAACATCCCTGTAGCAAAGCTCTCAGGTCCTTCACCCTCACGACGACCATGTCCTTCAAAATAGATAGAACCATCCGAGTTGTGGGTCATTTCATGGGTATAGACCATGGTTCCAGAAGCTCCCAGCATCTGGTCATAGACGTAGAAGACTTCATAACCATTGGCAAAGGCTCCTAGTCCATTGTCTCCGTGATACTTGCCAGCAGGACCAAAGAAATTGTACATAGCAACAGAGGTCTTATCATTACGCGGAGCCCAATATTGCTGGCCTTTATCATTATAAAGAAAGAAACCGTCTGTAACAATCACCCGTCTGAATAGAGTGTCTTTCCTGTTTGGACTTAGAATGTTGTACCACATGTCATAGTGGTTTCGTTGCCATTCAGCTGATTGATCCACAAGTTTTTCAACGTGTCGATGGAGTTCCTCTCCTGAGAGAACTCTGCCACCTTCTTTCCTGTAGCCTCCAAAGCTACCAAAGGCAATGGTCGACATATTGCTGATGATATAGACATCTCTTTCAGGTAAGGTCAGAAGCTGGAGAACCATTTGCTTGAAGCCCCAATCTCCCTGAGTCAGTCTGTCGTAGACCTTGATTGTATACTTACTCTTACGATCTGCATTGTCCTGTTTAGCCTGAATTTCTGGCAGACTTGAACGAGCTTCTACGATATAAGCCTTGGTATTTTCCTTGAACCACTCACTGTTGGTTTTGTTTGGTAAGAAGAGTTCGCGCAGACTTTCTAAGTAAGCAAAGAGGTCTCCTTTGCCTTTTTCCTTGGCTAGGAATTGTCGGTAAGCATTGAAGTTGTTTTGCGCTCGAAGATTGCCCATTCCAGAGTTCCCGAGAGCAATGATAGTATCCAGTGTCGAAGCTGCTTGATTACCAAAGAAATCAAACTTATAGGCATTAAGGTCCTTGGTGTTGAACGTTCCATAGTTGACATTGTACCAACGATTGAGATAGGTCAGACCAAGCAGGAAGGCCTCTTTGTTCTTCAGAATCTTTTGGCTAATCGCATCAGCTACGGCAGGGCCTAGGGTGTTAATCGACTTGTCAACTGAAAGTACCTTGAGGAGCTCCTGACCTAGTTCAGCCTTGGTTTGTTCAAAGGCTTTTTCTAGATAAAGATCATCTAAGGAAGCTGTTTCACCAATCCCTAATACTTTACGCACTGCAGTTGAGTCATAGGTCACAGCTTTGAGTTCTTCCAAGACACTCGCTTTAATGGACTGGTAGTCAGATAGGAAGGCTTCTGGCGTATAGAGCAAATTCTTATCAGCGATGCTATATTCAGCAATCTGGCCATTGGCAAAATCTCCCTTGTAGGCCAGATCAAGATAAGCAATCGTCTTATCTGCATAATGCAGCATCAGTCTATTGATTTCACCCTTATAGCTGTTGACATCTGTTATCAGTGTCTCATCTTTCATCGGAACCACATCTAGCAGGGCTACTTTGTTGAGTTTATCATCTTCAGCTAATTGGTTGGCTGTATGAACGATGAAGTCTTTGTTGTAGAATGGTAATAGTTTTTCTACATTTTCGTAGGCTTGCTTTCTGGACTCTTGGGCTCCCCTCACTCGACTATAGTCTGTTTGATGCTGGTAAGCTTGCTGCAATGGCTCCTGGTCCGTCAAGTTTGAAGTGATTCCAAAGGACTGACGTTTGGCTTGCGCATCGGCCTCTGAAATAGAACGGACAAAACGTTCATCTTTTCGATTTGCTGTAGTTCCTTCAAGAACATAAGAGTCCCGAACAGAAGCCTCAGGATAGGGATCTCCTGTCATCGCATGACCATTTTGAACCTTGACACTGGTCAAGATATTTCGGACCTGTCCATTGTTCCAAGTAGACCCGATCGCTCCACCGACTTGGCCAGAATGGCCTGCATTTTGGATAGAACCAGTCACATAAGAAGTTTCTAATCTAGCTCCATTTTGCAAGCGACCAATCAAGCCTCCAACACGCTGGTCTCCATTTCGACCCGTTACTTGGATAGATACATCCGCCTGACTCTTCTGCGCCAGTGATTGGTTGCCGTGGAAATTACCGACCAGGCCACCAATATTGTACTCCTGCCCCCCATCTTGGGTGCTGGTGATGGACCCTTTAAAGGTAACATTGGTTAGTTTTGTGTTTTGGGCAACTCCTACGAGTCCACCGATATGCTTGTTCCCAGATAGACTACCACTTACAGAAACATCCGTAATCGTTGCATTCTGAGCGTTGCTAGCCAAGGCCCCTATAGAATCCTTGCCTGTAACTGCAGCCGATTTCAAGGTCAGTTGCTGGATGGTGGCATTTTTCAAGGTTGCAAAGAGTGGTTTTGCCAAGTTGTAGATGGTATAATCTTTGCCATCCACTCGGCTAGTTAGGCTACCTGAAAATTCTTCTGGAACATAGCTTGTCGCAGAATGTTCTAACTCAACCTCATCTGCTGAAACATCCGCTCCTAGTTTGAAGTTTCCAGTCGGGTTTGACTTCATGGCCTCTATGAGCGCTTTGAAGGACGTATAGACACCTTCTTGACTAAGAGGCGTTTTTGGCAATTCAAAAGAGTAATCTGGACGATAATGATCCCCTTCTCCCTCGACGAGCTGATTAGCTGATACCGTTACGGAATAGGCATTGCCCTTATCTGTAATCTTAGAAACAGGTAAGAGCATATCCTTGAACTTGTCTGACTGAATGCGGACATAGTAGTTGTTCAAATCAGATGGCACTTCTGACAAGGATAGGTAACGTCGGTAGTGACTGCCGTCTTTTCCGTACAGTTCGATGCGGTCGATATCTTTGATTTCAACCTTCTTATAATCTAGCTGAACTGGACGTTGATCCTCTATACTCGTTTGTTCCCCTTGACCTAGGTCATATTTCATGACGGTTTTGAGGGTATAAGGAGTATAGTAATCCAAATCATCAAGTGTTAGTTGTTTAGAAAGATCCACAAGGTCGACTTCCTTGATCAACGTTTGACCCTTGTAAAGCTGCACTTTGGCGGATTGATAGCTAGCTGTAGCATCCGTCAAGTGATAGCTAAGAGAAACTTGGCGTTGATCTTCTTCCTTCTCGACACGGACTAGAGAGAGGGTTGGTTTTCTCTTGACACCATCCAGAGCTTGACGAGCTGCCTCGAGATCCGTCCGAACTTGATCGACCAAGGCTTGATTGGCCAAAGGATTGTCCAAAACGAGCTTGGCCTGATCTAGAGCACGACGATAGCGGAGTTTGGCTTGTTCATCAGCATACTGGTAAGCAACTGTAGACTGAGTCACATCCTTCATGTCAAATTCAACTCCAAGAGTTTTCTTATCAACAGGTTGACCGTCTAGATTATTCTTAGCAGTTTCAAGGGCCTTTTTCAAGGAATCAACCTGTTCTTGACTGGCATGAGATGCCTCAAAGAGAGCTTGGGCATTTGCGACTGCCTGTTTATAAGACTCTTGATCTGCAGTGGTATCATTGAAATACTGATGCGTTTTCTGGATGCTATCGGCCTCTTCCACTAATTGGTGCAAGGGTTCAAGGTCGAGAGTTCCTTTTTCTGGTTCCACAGGAGCGTGATCCGCATTTGTAGAAATTGGTTTTGTACCGACTTTGATAATCTGAGGAACTGCTTCTTTTGTGATAGTGTTAGAGATTTCCTCTGTATTTTCGACTTTTCCATCTACTAAATACTGACGAGTCACAATCGTACGCACGCCATCTTGACCAGCTTGGCTAACTTCCCTTTGTCCCAAAGGCAGGTCTGCACTTTCCACTTCCTTAGTTGGATAGGATTCGGCCACTGTTGTGGTAACGTCCTTTTCTTCAACGTTTAAGCTTGGAACTTCATTTACAGGAGCGTCTGTTGGTTTCTCGCTAACAGGAGCTGTTCCGACCGTTACGATCTCCGAGACCGCTGGAGTCGTCACTTCGTTGGAGATTTCCTGGCTTCTCTCTACTTTGCCATCTACTATGTACTGACGGGTGACGATCGTACGGACACCATCTTGACCAGCTTGGGTTATCTTGGTCTGGCCAAATGGCAAGCTATCACTCTCTACTCGTTCTCGAGTGTAGGGTTCTGCTATCGTCGTAGTAACATCCTTTTCTTCAACGTTTAAGCTTGGAACTTCATTTATTGGAGCGTCTGTTGGTTTTTCACTAACAGGGCCTGTTCCAACTGTTACGATTTCTGATACTGCTGGAGTTGTCACTTCGTTCGAGAGTTCCTGACTTCTCTCTACTTTCCCATCTACCATGTACTGACGGGTGACGATCGTACGCACGCCATCTTGACCAGCTTGGGTTATCTTTGTCTGGCCAACTGGCAAGCTATCACTCTCTACTCGTTCTCGAGTGTAGGGTTCTGCTACCGTCGTGGTAACATCTTTTTCTTCAACGTTTAAGCTTGGAACTTCATTTATTGGAGCGTCTGTTGGTTTTTCACTAACGGACTCCTCTGGGCTTGGTTTTGTAGGAGAAAGGACCTTGCTTCCGACTTTTCTAATCTCAGAAGTCGGCTCAGTCGTTACCTGATTGGAAACCTCCTCTGTATGGATCACCTGACCATTTAAAATGTAGCTGCGGGTCACAATGGTACGACTACCATTTTTCCCTGCCTGAATCACCTCAGTTTGACCTTGTGGCAAATCAGCTGCCTCTTCTTCCTCTACTTGGAAAGGAATAATCTCTGTACGACTCGTATCTTTACTTTCAACCTTTAACTCTGGTTGTTCAAATACAGGAGCATCACTTGGTTTCTGAAAACGATACTCTTCCTGCGCTTGACTTCCGTTTGAAGTTTGAACTGGAGTATCAATAGGAGTCGAATGATTCAACTCTTTCTTGCCATCAACTGGAGAGTTTACTGCTTTTTGAGACTTCAAATAGCCTACATATTGGTAACCTTCAATCGTAAGTGGGGATTGTAATGCTTCCCCGACCTGTACAGTCAATTCCTGATTATAGTCTGCCAGCATTTGATTTGTCAAAGCCAAGGAAGTTGGCGCGATCAGCTGACTTCCTAGACTGGTTAAAAGCATAAATGAAGCTAGCTTTTTGCGATCATCTCTGCCCAGTTTAATCGCTACGACCAGTAGTACAATACCTGCCCCTGCTGCAATTGAGCTAATGAGTTGGCTGTGACCAGTTGCAGGCAACTGTCTCGTCGGACGATAAATCAAATAGTATGTATCATCTGTTTCCTCAGCAAACTGTGGCAACTCTTTGACTACCAATTGCTTCTCTTGGTCCGTGAGCTCACTCTCTGTCACGTACTTATAGTGAACCTGTTTTGTGACGGATGGCGTCTGTTCACTAGCCGCTACACTTACAAGAGAACCTCCTCCACTAAAAAGGTAGAAAACCCCTACCAGAGCAGAAACTAAACCAACCGAAACTTTTCTCAATGAAAAACGTTGGTGCTTTTCTCCTAAATAACTTCTTTTCATTCCTAATCTTTCCTTTATCATGATTTGAATCCCCTCTATTCTACCGAAATTTACTAGATTATTCAATTTATTTGCTATAAATAATAGCCACAAAAAACTGCTAATCTTTTCAGTTCATTTACGCTTTCAAAATCCTTATCTTATCAGGTCTTGAATGCACAAACAAGATCATGGAGAAACCACAGAAAAATTCCTAGGTAGCCTTAAACCTAGGAATTTTTCAAATTTTAATCAAACAGAATCGTTTCCTTATTTCTTGAAAATAGACTGTCTGAAGTCGTCTGTCTCACGAAGATAAGCGTTGTAAATCTTCTTCTTGAGCAGGTTAACCCAGCTAGCTTCGACACGGCTAGTAGCATTGGTAATGTTGCGTACATCCTCTGCCACTGCTGCATCCATCAACTGCTGCATCTCTGCATAAGAGCGAATGGTTACTTTCTTGGTACTGTTTGGATTTTTAAGCTCGTACTCAATGGTAATTGGCTTCAGCTTGGTCAGCTGATCAATTCGCTCTTGGTACATAGCTTTCTTGAAGGCTACCCAGGAATCATATTCGCCTTTGAATACATTTTCCAAGACTTTCTGATCCGTCACGAGACCAACATCTCTTCCAGACCATCCGTCCCACGTTTTCTTCCCTTCATCGAAGGCTTCCTGAGAGTACTGACCAGAAACATAAGGGACAAATCCTTCATGGTAGCCCTTGGCTGCCAGTAATTCATAGGCTGTGCGACGGAACATGACGTCACCTGGCGCTCCATTTGGATTGCTCAAGGCTGAGTAAATTGGTGAGAAGAGGCTGAGACTGAGGTAGCCATTTCGACCATATTTCCCACTTTCCTTATTCTCCCGACGAGTGATCACATCATTTTCAATCAAAGAGTCAAAGGTCTTCAGCTGCTTGATTTCCTCAGCTGTGAAGCTTCGCGTCTGGTTACCTGCGTGGGTCTCCTTACCATACTTATCTGTAATATAGTAATTCTCCATCTTCCTGAACCACTGTAACTTGGCAGCATCGCTCTGCTTCAACATAGAAGTACCTTCTAGATAGTCCAGGGTGTAGATCATGTCAAACATACCATGGACATAGTGTTGTAGGTCTGCTTCATTTTGAACACGCTCCTTGAAATTATAGGTATGCATACGTGTCTTAGAATCCTTGTCCACCTTGAAGAGAGTATTGAGCGTAATGGTTGGTTCATCTGGGCTTGGCGAAGATTGCAAGAGTCCACGAGCATAGAGTTCCGCACCCAAGCCCTCACGACGACCATAACCTTCAAAGTAAATTGCACCGTCAGAGTTATGGGTCATCTCATGCGTGTAGACTGAGTTACCATAGTCTTCCAACAATTTAGCAGCATCAAAGTGAGTTACACTACCCGTAGCATAGGCATTATAACCCTTGCTTGGATACCACTTGCCGGCAGGTCCGAAGAACTCCTGCATAGCTAGAGATTTTTTATCATTAGCTGGAGCCCAGTATTTTTGACCATTCTTGTCAACCAATGAGAATCCATCATAAACCAGAACAGAACGGAAAAGCTTGTCCTTGCTTTCTGGACTGAGAATCTTGTACCAGAAATCATAGTGGTCGCGCTGGTATTCAGCTGTTTTTCTCACTCGGTCTTCGACATATTCAGCTAGTTCTGCGTCTGTGCGCACTCTGTTATTGGCATCCAGGCGATAGCGATCATAAGCTCCCATAGAGAGGGTAGACATATTAGAGATAGCATAGACACCCTTCTCCGTCATGGTCAAGAGTGGCAGGAGCATGCCCTTGTGTTCCCAATTATCTGCAGTAATCTTGTCGTACACACCGACAGAGTACTTGCTCTTGCCCTCGGCTGCGTCCTGAAGCTTTCTCGCTTCTGGCACATCGGACTTAGCCTCAACAATATAGGCTTTTGTATTGGTCTTGAGCCATTCATTATTGGTCTTGTATGGTAGGAAGAGCTGACGGTAGCCTTCAAGGTAATTGAAGAGTCCTCGCTTGCCAGTTGCTTCAGAGAGCGAATTATCATACGCTGTATAGTTGTTCTTAGCCTTGAGATTCTCAAGTCCTGATTTCCCTAAAGCAATGATTGTATCAAGAACCGAAACGTCATTCTTACCATAGAAATCCATCTTGTAAGCCGACAAGTCTTTGACATTAAAGTTATCATAGTTGATATTATACCAACGGTTAAGGTAAGTCAAACCTAATAGGAAAGCTTCTTTATCAGCAAGAATCTTCTTAATAAGATAATCCTTAACTACTTCACCTTCAGTATTGATAGCCTTATCCATAGCCAGCACTTTGCGAAGCTCACCTGATAGCTTACTTTTCACTTGCGTAAATGCAGTGTCTAAGTATAGTTCATCCAAAGAAGTATCTGCGGCTACTCCGAGAGCTGTACGCATAGCTGGCGAATCAAGAACGACCTTGTTCAGCTCTGGCAACACTTGATTTAGAATACTAGTATAATCTGATACAAAGGCTTCTGGAGTATAAAGAAGATCTAATCCCTTCATCCTATACTCAGCAATACCTTGGTTGACGAAATCTCCCTGATAAGATATTTCTAGATAGTCAATGGTATTGTCCATGTAGTGAAGCATCAAACGATTGATTGCTGTTTTATTGCCATGGATATCTGTCACCACTTGATGGTCCTTCATCGGAACAACATCCAGTAGGTACTCCTTATTCAACTTATGCTCTTTCGGAATCTTGTTCGCAAATGAAACAATGGTTTCTTTATTGTAGAAAGGAAGCAGTTTCTCCATATTTGCATAAGAATATCCACGGTCGAATTGAGCATTGTTTACCTCACCATAGTCGACAAAACGCATATTTAGATTCGTGTCATCTAGGCTAGTCGTGATGTCCATAGCAGTCAGTTTTTCTTCCATTTCTTCTTGAGTAATAGTAGAAGTAACAAACTGATCGTTTTTCAAGGTTTCACTCTTGGCAACTTTATATGCTTGCGTAATGCGGTCGTTTTTGTAGCCCTGATCCCCAGAAATACTGTAAACATTTGTACCGCTAACATTACTGATAACATTATCAACTAAACCATTGAAGTAGTTCGAGCCGACCACTCCACCGATTTGACCGTTAGTGGTTGAATTATATAATTTTCCTGTCACATAAGATTTGGTGATTCGAGCATTGTTTTCTAGACGTCCAACCAAACCACCGATACGTTGTTCATTTGATCGAGCTCCACTAATAATCGTTACATCTGCTTTACTTTGGCTAAGAAGAGATTCTCCTCCTTTAAGGCTTGCAACCAAACCACCTACATTATAAGCTTTGATGTGTTGACTGTTAGATAGGATAGTTCCCGTAAAGGAACTATTTGTAATCTTCGTATTGGTTCCATTAACTACTAGACCCGCTACGTTAGAGGCGTTGCCTACTACCGATACTCTCCCCTGAACAGAAACATCTGTGATTCGCGCATTCTCCGCATTGCGTGCCAGTGCAGCCGAGTCATAGGTACCCTCGATATTCACATCTTTAAAGTCGATATTGGAAATAACAGAACCACTCTTGAGGTTTTCAAATAGAGGCTTGGCTAGATTGTAAATGGCGTATTGCTTACCATTTTGACTGCCCGTCAGACTGCCGGTGAAGTTCCCTTTGAGATAGACATAATCCGCAGGAGCTAGGTTGACCTCGCTCGCATCCAAATCAGCTCCCAGAACATAATTTCCTGCCATATTTCGCTTCATAGCTTCTACCAATCCAGCAAAGCTAGTGTAGACATTTTGCTGGCTTGGGACTGCCTTACTGATGTAGAAGTCGTGCCCAGACTTATAGCCCGTTTCACTTTCTTGGACGAGTTCAGGAAGGGTTACATTAACCTTATAGACTGCCTTGCCATCTTTCTCTGCTTCAGAAATGCTGTGAACTGGTAGGAGAATTTCCTTGGATTCACTTGATTTGATCTTGACGAAGTAGGTAGACAGATCTGTAGGCATAGAGCTCATCGATACAAAGCGCTTGTATTGGTCGTTTTCTTTATGATAAAACTCAACAGAATCAATATCACGGAAGGCAATCTTCTTGTATTCTAACTCAAAGTTACGACTGTCTGTTTCAAACTCAGTAAAGCTGCCATTATCCAGTTCATAAGTCAACTTGGTTTTTAGAGTGTAGCCTGTGTAGTAGTCTAGGTCGCCAATTTTCAAGCTGCCAGCGAAGTTGGTAATTGGAAGAGTGCGAATCAGCTGGTCTCCCTGGTACAATTCTGCAGTCGCTGAACGGAAGGACTGGGTCTGGTCTTCCAATCTATATTGGACCGTCACCGACTTATCATCAGCATTCTCAGTCAGACTTAGAATGGAAACAGTCGGCTTGACTTTAGGCACTCCATTTAGAGCTTCTTTGGCTGCTGTCAGGCTAGCAAGAGCTTGGTTGACCTGTACTTGTGTAGCAGTCTGATTGTTCAAAACTTTGTCTGCCTTGGTCAATTCGTCAGTATAAGCTGTCTGCTTTTCTGAATCCGCATTCTTATATTTAACAGAAGTTTTAACCGTTGGATTTAAATCGTACTCAGTCTGGAGAGCTGTTTTAACAACTTCAAGACCACTTAATTGAGCCTTGGCTTGATTGATTTGTTCCACCAGTTGGTTGACTTCTGCTTGGCTGGCTTGGGATTGGCTCAGAATCGCTTGACCAGCCGTCAAAGCAGCATCATAGTTAGCTTGATGACTCTGACTATCGTTGAAATAACGGGCCTGAGCTTTAATCTGATCCGCTTCTGCCAAAAGATTATGCAGTGAAATTAAATCGAACTCCTCTAAAGCGTCTGCTTTCGGTGCTTCATTTGGCACCATGGTTGGTTTAGCTGTGCCGACTTTGACAATTTGCGTTACTGGAGCCAAGGTTTCTTCATTAGACAACTCTTGGCGGTCGATTTCCTGACCATTGGAACTGTAGACGCGAGTCTTGATAGTCCGTTCGCCTTGAACTCCCGGAGTTGTGATTTGACGAGCATCTTGAACAAGCTCATCGGTTTCTTCTTCACGAATGCTAAAGTTGATTTTTTCAACGCGCGTTTCGTCAGTATAAGTCAACGGATACTCTGGCAGAGCGTCTGCTTTCGGTGCATCATTTGGCACCATGGTTGGTTTAGCTGTGCCGACTTTGACGATTTGTGTTACAGGAGCTAGTGTTTCCTCGTTAGACAACTCTTGACGGTCAATTTCCTGACCGTTAGAACTGTAAACTCGAGTCTTGATGGTTCGTTCACCTTGGACTCCCGGAGTCGCGATTTGACGAGCATTTTGAACAAGCTCATCCGTTTCTTCTTCACGAATGCTAAAGTTGATTTTCTCAACCCGAGTTTCGTCAGTATATGTCAGTGGATACTCTGGCAGAGCGTCTGCTTTCGGCGCTTCATTTGGCACCATAGTTGGCTTAGCTGTTCCGACTTTGACGATTTGCGTTACTGGAGCTAGGATTTCCTCATTAGACAATTCTTGGCGGTCAATTTCCTGATCATTGGAACTGTAGACACGAGTCTTGATAGTCCGTTCACCTTGGACTCCTGGAGTTGTGATTTGACGAGCATCTCGAACAAGCTCATCGGTTTCTTCTTCACGAATGCTAAAGTTGATTTTTTCAACGCGCGTTTCGTCAGTGTAAGTTAGCGGATACTCTGGCAAATCATCTGCTTTAGGTGCATCACTTGGTACCATATTTGTTTTAGCTGTTCCGACTTTGACGATTTGCGTTACAGGAGCTAGGGTTTCTTCATTCGAAAGTTCTTGGCGGTCAACCTCTTGACCGTTGGAACTGTAGACACGAGTCTTAATCGTGCGTTCGCCTTGGACTCCTGGAGTTGTGATTTGACGACTTCCTTCTGGAATCTCATCTGTATATTGCTCGTCAATAGAAAAATCAATCTTTTCTATTCTAACCTCATCATTTGTAGTCAATTCCAACTCAGAATTCTCATGAATAGGAGCTGTATCAGGAGTTGTCCCATATTCCGTCAGTTCTGGAATCTCTTGAACTGGAGATGTCTCGGGACTGGTTCCGTATTCTGCCAATTCTGGAACTTCGTGAACAGGCGCTGTTTCTGGAGTTGTCCCATATTCCGTCAATTCTGGAATCTCTTGAACTGGGGCTGTCTCAGAATTTGTGCCATATTCTGTCAATTCTGAAACTTCGTGAACAGGCGCTGTTTCAGGAGTTGTACCATATTCCGTCAATTCTGGAACTTCATGAACTGGAGATGTTTCAGGACTTGTGCCGTATTCCGTCAGTTCTGGAACTTCGTGAACTGGAGATGTATCAGGATTTGTCCCATATTCCGTCAATTCTGGAATCTCTTGAACTGGAGATATCTCGGGACTAGTGCCATACTCTGCCAATTCTGGAACTTCGTGAACTGGCGCTATTTCTGGAGTTGTGCCATATTCTATCAATTCTGGAACTTCACGAACTGGAGACGTCTCAGGACTAGTCCCATATTCCGTCAATTCTGGAATTTCGTGAACTGGCGCTATTTCAGGACTTGTACCGTATTCCGTCAGTTCTGGAACTTCGTGAACTGGAGTTTCTTTTGGTATCGAGTTAGTTGGAGCTGTTCCAACTAAAATAATTTCAGAAACAGGTTCAAGCGTCACTTGATCAGAAATCATTTCGCTTTTTACGATTTCTTGATCCTTACGAAAATAACGAGTCACTACTGTACGTTGACCTCGAATACCTGATTGTATGACTTTTGATTGGCCTTGAGCCAATTCATCGGTATATTGGTATTTTGTCTGATAAGGAAGTTCTTGGACTGACTTTTGCTCACTAATTTTTAGTTCTGGTAAGTCATAAACGGGGCTTAGACGAGCAGACTCTCTCTCCTTGGCAGCTATAGCTTCTCTTTCTTCCTCAGTTAAAGCATCCCCCTTATCTGAAACAATCTCTTTCATATCAAAATTTGTTTCACTCGGTTTAAGTTCACTTCCCTTCTCTTTCTCCAAGTCAAGTGTCGGATTTTCCTTCAGAGCAGAATGAGCTAAATGGCTATCATTTTGTTCTTCATTCTTTAGGTAACCGATATAGACGTAACCGTCAATTTTCAATGGTGCTGGAAGGGATTCTCCGAGACCCAAGTTAAGACTTTGATTATATGCTGCAAGTTCGATATTCGTCACTGCTAAGACTGTTGGAGATAGCAGTATGGATCCCATTCCAGTTACCAACAAGATAGAAGATAAATACCTCTTCCCGTTCCTGCCTCTAACTACTACAAGCACTAGTAATGCAAGACCCATCGCTGTAAAAGTTGATTCCCAAAGGCCAGAGTGACCTGTCTTAGGCAATACTCCAGATGAATCCCCTTGAGTAGTCGGACGATAAACTAAGTAATAGGTCTCTGAAGCATCCTCAACATGCTTTGGAATCTCCCTGATCAAGGCACTCTTCTCTGCCTCCGTCAATTCAGACTCCACTACGTAGTGGTATTTGACATGAGCAGACTGCTGACTTTGAATTTCTGCTGCCTTTACAGAAGTCAAGTCCCCAGCTATTTGCCCACTCAAAAGGAAGCTTCCAATAGTCGCCGAAACGAGCCCAACGGACAACTTGCGGAAAGAAAAGCGCTGTCGTTTTTCTCCATAAAATTGATGTTTCATTCTCAAAATTTCCTCTTCAATATGTTATTCAATCCTTTCTATTCTACCTGATTTCACTTGATTATTCAAATTATTTGTCGCGATTTTTAGAAGCAACACATGCCTTTTAAAAGTACCAAAAAACGACTCCTCTTTTTAAAAAATCTCAAAAAATCAACTTAAAACTCTCCCTAAAAATGTTGAATTTCCACATCTTTATCCTAAGCATTTTCCAGCAAAAAAAGAGAGAAATGACTTTCTCTCTTTTACCTTTCCTCTCTTCTTAAACTATGAGAAGACATATTTCTAATCTGATTATTTCGCTTCAAATCCTTCTGCAACCGCATCCGCAAAGTTTTCTTCTACGATGCTTGCACAGTGGTCACAAATGACGGCATAGTAACTACGCTCAGCAGTAGTTGGATCGATACGACGGCAACGGTCACATACTTCACCTGCAGCGCGTTCAACTGTAAAGGCAACATCCTCAAAGCTAACTGCTCCTTCTGGAGCTGTACCTTCAGCGATGGTCAATTCTGACACGATCAAAAGTTGAGCTACATTGCTGTCCACAGCTCCAAGAAGAGTTTTCACCACTTCATTTGGATAAACTGTCAAGTGTGCTTCGAGTGATTTACCGATTACTTTTGCATTACGCGCTTCTTCCAAGGCTTTTTGAGCTTGTCCACGGAAGTCCATGAAAGCTGACCATGTATCCAAGATTTCTTCTTGGTTGGCAAAAGTTTCAGCTTCTGGTAATTCAGACAATTGAACAAATTCTTCAGCTTCAAACTCAAGATATGACCAGATTTCTTCTGCTGTGTGAGGAAGGATTGGTGTCAAGAGTTTGGTGATTTTGACAAGAATGTCATAGAAGACTGTCTGCATTTGACGACGTTCGAGTGATTTGGCACCTTCGATGTAGACAACGTCTTTAGCAAAATCAAGGTAGAAAGCTGACAAGTCAACGTTGATAAAGTTCACCAAGGCCTTGTAAATTGTCAAGAATTCAAAGTTTGCATAAGCATCACGAATGGTCTTGACAAGCTGGTTAAAGCGGATGGTCATGTACTTATCAACGGAACGAAGCTCATCGTAAGCCACTGCGTCTTGAGCTGGGTTAAAGTCAGAAGTGTTAGCAATCAAGAAGCGAAGAGTGTTACGGATCTTACGGTAAGTTTCAGAGACTTGGCTCAAGATATCCATAGAGATACGCACGTCGTTGCTTGAGTCCACACTTGTTACCCAGAGACGCAAGATTTCCGCACCAAATTGTTTTTCAACATCACTTGGAGCAATGGTATTCCCAAGAGATTTAGACATCTTCTCACCTTTACCATCAAGCGCAAATCCTTGTGACAAGATTTGTTTGTAAGGAGCAACGCCATGGTTAGCAACAGATGTGATAAGTGATGAGTTGAACCAACCACGATACTGGTCAGAACCTTCAAGGTAAAGATCTGCTGGATATTTGAGTTCTGGACGGTTGACCACTACTCCATTCCATGACGAACCTGAGTCAAACCATACGTCCATGATATCTGTTTCTTTCTTGAACTCGCCATTTGGTGAACCTGGATGCGTAAATCCTTCTGGCAAGAGGTCCTTAGCATCACGTTCCCACCAGATGATAGAACCGTGTTCCTCAAAGAGTTGAGCTACATGTTCAATAGTCTCAGCTGTCATGATTGGTGTTCCGTCTTCAGCATAGAAGATTGGAAGCGGAACACCCCAAGCACGTTGACGAGAGATAACCCAGTCACCACGGTCACGAATCATATTGTAAAGACGAACTTTCCCCCATTCTGAGTGGAACTTCACTTTTTCAATTTCATCCAAGATTTCTTGGCGGAATTTAGATACAGAGGCAAACCACTGTGGAACAGCACGCCAGATGATTGGTTTCTTGGTACGCCAGTCAAATGGATATGAGTGGGAGATTTCTTCTTGAGCAAGGAGTAAATCACCCAGTTTTTCGATAACAGTCGGCACAACCTTGTCATAGAACTGACCCGCAAATTCAGGACCAGAATTTTCCATCATAATACCGCGTTCGTTAACTGTTACAGCAACTTCAAGGCCGTTGGCAACACCGACATTGTAGTCGTCCTCACCAAAACCAGGGGCTGTATGGACGATACCTGTACCAGAGTCAGTCGTAACGTGGTCACCAAGGATTACCAACTCATCTACAGCTGTATCCCATGGGTGGACTGTTACGATGTGATTCAATTCTTGACCACGGTAGGTTGCCAAGACTTGCACATCCGCCCAGCCAAATTTTTCAGACAAACTGTTCAACAATTCTGAAGCAACTACAAACTTACGAGTCTCACCAGCAGGTTGTACGACTACGTAATCAATATCCGCTCCAACTGTCAAACCACGAGATGCTGTGATAGTAAATGGTGTAGTGGTCCATACGACAATATAAGTATCTGTATCTAGGACACCTTTTCCGTCTTTGACGCGGTTGGCATAGTAAAGGGAAGTTGAAAGCAAGTCATGGTATTCAATTTCCGCTTCCGCAAGGGCTGACTCAGAAGACCATGACCAGTAAACTGGCTTGGCACCACGGTAGATATAGCCTTTTTTAGCCATTTCACCAAAGACACGGATCTGAGCCGCTTCATAGTCCGGAGTCAAAGTCACATAAGGATTTTCCCAGTCACCAGAAACACCCAATCGTTTAAAGTCTTCTCGTTGTTTATCTACTTGAGAAAGAGCATAGTCACGGCAAAGTTTCAAGTACTCAACCAAGTCCATTTCTTTGCGTTTAACGCCCTGTTTTGCCAAGACTTGCTCGATTGGCAGACCATGTGTATCCCAACCTGGAATGTAAGGTGCATAGAATCCTGACATAGACTTAGAACGAACAATAATATCTTTGGAAATCTTGTTCATGGCATGTCCAACGTGGATATTTCCGTTTGCATACGGAGGTCCATCATGCAAGGTGAAATGAGGTTTTCCTTGGTTCAATTCTTGACGACGTTGGTAAAGTTTTGCTTCTTCCCATTCTTTTTGCCAAACTGGTTCTTTGGTTGGAAGACCAGCACGCATAGGAAAGTCTGTTTTCCCTAGATTGAGGGTTTCTTTAAGTTTCATTGTTACTCCTTTAATTTAAAATGACAAAATAAAAACCACGATTCGCAAAAAGGACGAAAATCGTGGTACCACCTTTGTTCGAAAAAAGACAGCGTCTCTTTTCCTCTTTTCCCGTAACGTGGGAGACGTTCAGTCTTACTGTTTTCGGACTGGATCTGTTGAGAGGATAATCTAACCACTAGGGATTGCAGGACTCGCACCATCTCCCGCTCGCTGAAAATATAGTTGGTTCGATCTTGTTCTCACATTTTTTATAGGATAAGAACAGATTCTTTATTTGCATCGTTCTCAGTTGCCGCAGTAGCTTCTACTTCAACTGACTCTTCATGCTGGTCACTTTCTTCTGTCTGTTGATTTTGTTGAGCTTCAAACTCAGCTAATTCTTTGTTACCAGCCTCGATACGAGCTTGCAATTCAGCAACCTCTTCTGGTGTAAATTGGCGAGTCATATCAATAGGCTCTTCTTCTGGTTGTAAAGATACAGATTCACCAAGAACTTCACCCACCACTTCTTTAAAGGCTTCATCACTTGTCTGAAGGTAAGTAGCTGTTGGGCGAAGAATATCTTCCCAATCAGATGACTCGACAATAGCCAATTGACTTTCAATCGTAGACTTGAGGCGTTGATGGAATACACGGCTCTTGTTCTTCAACTCTTCTGTCTCAACAGCCACTCTCTTCGCATTATCTGTAGCCTGACGGAGAATTTCATTTGCCTTGTATTTCGCTTCTTCAAGCAAACGCTGAGCATCTTGTTCAGCTTGTTGAATGATATTGTTTGAACGTTCTTGAGCAGCTTGTTTGACACGCTCAGCTGTATCTTGAGCAATCAAAACTGACTGACTCAAGGAATCCTTCATCTCATCAAAGTAAGACAAACGTTCTTCTAAATTTTTGATGTGCGTTTCTTTATCGTGATTGCTACGAACCAAGTCTTCATAATCACGAACAACGATATCCAGAAATTCATCTACTTCTTCTGGGTCAAAACCTCTAAATCTTGTGCCAAAGGTTTTATCTTTAATTTCTAACGATGTAATTGGCATACTTTTCCTCACTTACTTAATAAAAAATAGAATCATTAATTGCTTCTGGTTCTTGCTCGCTTGTTACTGTTCTCTTAGGAATATCATTCGTATAATAGGAAAGACATTCTTCTAGTTTTTTGATATAGAGTTCAGTTTCATCTTTGTATCGAATCATCTCCTCTAATTCAAAGTAAATCTTATCTAGAAAGAGGTCAACTTCTTCCTGATTGTAGCCTCTGAATGTTCTTGAGAAAGCTTTATCACTTATTTCTTGTGGTGTAATCGACATATTTCTTCTCACTTGCTTAAAAGTAGCCGGACTGTTAGTTTTTTCTTATCCTTTTTGGTCTGACCATTGTCTTTGACAACTTTCAAACGACCAAACTTTCTCACACTGATCAAATCTCCAACTGCGATCTGGTAATCACTTTTTTCAACCAGATGATAGTTTACCTGGACAGATTTTTTCTCAATCAGTTGACTAGTTTGATTTCTAGATAATTTCAAGGCACTTGATAAGAGGGCATCCAATCGAAAACTCGAAACTAAAATTTCTCGTTCTCTATAGTCAATTTTAGATATAATCCTATCGGTAAAAGGACATTCCTCCAGCGATACAGGAAGTCTGCCAATCTTTCTTATTCCATCCTGAAAAAGAGGAATAAAATCACGATTGACAAAAATCTGTGCTCTCTTTTCATCTACCAAGATATCACCAAATAATTTACGGTCAATTCCTAGTTGGTTGATGATTGTTCCCAATATTTTTCCATGACTCAGTTGCTCAAACTTACTCGGATAACAAATTTCCAACAAGGCCATTTCAAAGTCTGATATCTCCGGTTCAAAGTAATCTGGATAGAGAAGAACTCGAACCGACTCTGTCGGAAGAAAATCACCACTACTTTGGCAACCCAGTCCATATGTCCCAGCTAGCACCCTCAAGATCTGTTCCTGATGGGGATTGATAAAAGGAGTAAGTACCGGCGCATAGGTATCTTCTACCCGCTTGATCCACTCTAACCCCTTATCAATAAAGGGAATATCATCTTGGGAAAAATGCTGATAAATGGCTCGATTTACTGTCATAGTAATAGGACTAGTCGTGTTAAGAGATTTCCAACAAACTGAATCAGAATCAGCGCTGCCCAAACCGTAAAATCAAGGCCAGCAAATTGTAGATTGAGCTTACGAAGGGGCTCAATAACTGGACGAGCAAGTCTGATAACTAGGCGACCTAGCTGGCTTTCATAGGCATTTGGAAACCATGAAAGAAGAGCAAATGCAACGAGAATGATGGAATAAATGCTAACCGCATTTTGGATTAAACGGATTAAGAAAATCATTATCTTGCTCTATTTCGTTTAATGTCAAAACCAAACTCAGCGCTTTGTGATTCATCTGGAAGTTTGATATCTTCAATGTTCACGATAACGTTGACAGGAGTCAATAGATACATCGTGCTCGCAACTTTTTTCATATTTCCAGCCAAGACATGACGGGCTCCGTCCAAGTAATCAAGGCAACGACGGGCTTGTACCTCTGTCATGTATTGGAAATCAATCAAAATACTTTCATTGCCAGCCAACAAATCTACAATTTCAGTTGCATCTTCATATTTTCTTGGATAGCGAACGTCAATTGTCACTTTCTCATCTGAACGATGGCTTTGCATTGCCAATTCTTGCTGACGCGCATGTAGACGAGTAATATTTGCATCTTTTGCTGATCCTGACTGAGCAGGTGCTGGTAATTCTTTAGAAGATGAGATGGCTGGGCTAACTGTTTCCTCTTGTTGAGTCTGGTAGTTAGTCGTTTCTTCTCCGTCTTCTGTAAAATAATCTATAAATTTATCGAATCTATCTTTTAAAGACATAGCTCTCTCCTATTTAAAAAATGCTGTACCGATTCGAACAAAGGTTGAGCCGAACTGAATCGCTTCTTTAAAATCACGACTCATTCCCATGCTTAGCTCTGTCATCGGTATATTAGGGATTTGTTTTTCTCTAATTTCTGCTTGCAGAGCCTGCGTATCCTTGAAAATTTCTTTCAAATCATCACTGTCTGCCTCAAAAGGAGCCATGGTCATTAAACCAACATACTCAATCTGATCTAACTTAGCCAATTCTGGCAAAAGTTCTAGCAATTCTTCTTTTGAAAACCCATGCTTGCTTTCTTCTCCAGAAATATTGACCTGCAAGAAACACTTGATAACATGATCTGTTCTCTTTTGAATTTCCTGGGCTAACTTAAGGGAATCTAAAGCATGAAAGTAATCCACATATGGGATTACTTCTTTCACTTTCCGTCTCTGTAGTGTTCCTATTAAATGCCAAGTAACTGGGTAATCTTTCAAGGCCTGATATTTTTCTAAAAATTTATCGACTCGATTTTCACCTATATGACGGACACCAAGCGGAAGCAAGGCTTCCGCTGTTTGTACATCTACATACTTTGTCACTGCGATTACTGAAACAGCATCTAGAGCACGGTTGGCTTCTTGACTAGCATCAGCTATTTGCTGAAAAACTAATTCAGTATTTTTTTTCAAATTCATTGATTAACGATTTTTGAAGAATGGAGGTGTATCCAATTCATCTTCATCTTGTGAAACTGGTGTTTCGAAGCGTTCTACTGGTGAAACAACTGGATCTGTTTGGCGAACAATTGACTCACGACGCAAGTCCCAGTCTCCAAAAGCAGAGGCTTGGTTTGTTTCAAAACGACGTGGGCTTGATTTAGGCATTTCTGCTGTCTCTTCCAAGTCGAATTGACGGTCAAATGTGTGCGCTTGTGGAGCTTTAGTTGATGGACGTCCAACTGGTTGGTTGTTACGAGCTCCAACTACTTTTTCCACTCGCTCTTGACGAACACCTGTCGCTACAACAGTAACACGGATTTCATCCTTCATGCTTTCGTCAATTGATGTTCCAAGCCAGATGTTTACACCTTGGCCAGCTGCTTGGTTGACAATTTCTGAAGCTTCTTCTGCTTCAATCAAGGTCAAATCAAGACCACCAGTAACGTTGACGATGACATCCTCTGCACCATCGATTGTTGTTTCAAGAAGTGGAGAGTAAATTGCTTTACGAGCCGCTTCAACAACGCGTTCTTCACCACTACCGATACCGATACCCATAAGAGCATTCCCTTTGTTGGCCATTACAGTTTTCACGTCAGCAAAGTCAAGGTTAATCAATCCTGGGTTCGTGATCAAGTCAGTAATCCCTTGAACACCTTGGCGAAGAACGTTATCTGCTTCGCTAAGAGCTTCAAGAAGTGGCGTTTTCTTATCAACGATTTCAAGCAAGTTGTTGTTAGAGATAATCAACAAAGTATCAACATGCTCGCGAAGTTCGTTGATTCCTTCTACAGCGTACTGACCACGTTTGCTTCCTTCAAATCCGAAAGGACGTGTCACAACACCAACTGTAAGAGCACCAAGATCTTTAGCGATACGTGCAATAACAGGGGCTGCACCTGTACCAGATCCACCACCCATACCTGCAGTGATAAAGACCATGTCCGCTCCAGTGATAGCTTCCGTCAAAGCTTCTTCACTTTCTTCTGCAGCTTTACGTCCAACTTCTGGACGACCTCCAGCACCCAAACCACGAGTCAATTTAGGACCAAGTTGGATAACTGTTTCTGCTTTCGTACTGCTAAGGGCTTGTACATCAGTGTTGGCTGCGATAAATTCTACACCAGCAACACCTTCGTCAACCATGCGGTTAATGGCGTTACCACCACCACCACCGACACCAATTACCTTAATAACTGCGCCTTGAGCTGCTGCTGTATCAAATGAAAATGTCATAATTTCTTATCCTCTTTTATTCATCAAACATGCTTCCGATCAAACCACGGAAACGTTCTGTTAGCTTCGGTTTACTTTGAGAACTTGCTTGGAATTCTTCCTTGGGAGCAACTGGAGCTTCCTGCACAGTTTCAGCTGGAGCTGCTTGTGCTGGACTTGGTTGCGTTACTGGATTCAAACGTTGATTTGGAATGCTAAAGTTGATTGGTTTTTGACGAAGGAATTCATCTCCTTTAACTGCTTTTTGAGCAAGAAGATTGACTTCAGTCAATTTACCAGCAAACTCAGACAAGCTAATCACGTGCGCAAATGCAGGGTTGCGAATTCCAACTTGATTTGGTACATAAAGTTTTACGCGAACACCAAATACTTCTTGGGCTAATTCAACAATTCCTGGCAAAATTGCATTTCCACCGATAAGGACGATACCTCCAGGTAAATCTAACAAGTGTCTTCTTTCCAACTCTTGTTTGATTTGGTCAAAGATATGTTTGATACGTGCTGAGATAATTTCTGCCAAGTAGCTTTCTGTTACTTCAACAGGTTCTACTTCACCAATTACTTCAACTTGGAAAGTTTCGTTACTTGCAAGTGGAACGTAAGCTTCACCATAGTTCAGTTTCAAACTTTCTGCAATTTTTTGAGATGTTTTCAAGACTTTAGAAATGTCTTTAGTAACGTAATCTCCACCTTCTTGGTAGATGTTGGTGAACTGCAATTCTTGGTTGCGGATAGTCGCTACAGTAGTCTGACCTCCACCCATGTCAATGACAGTCGCACCAAATTCACGTTCGCCTTCATTGAGAACGGAGTTCACGATTGCCAAAGGTGAAATAATCACATTATCAACATGAATACCTACACGCTCAACCGTCTTACGAAGATTGTGTAGAATCGTACGAGGACCTGTGTAAAGCAGGCCACGCATTTCCAAGCGGACACCCATCATACCACGAGGGTCACGGATGCCTTGGAATCCATCCACGATGAATTCTTCTGGAATAAAGGTAATCACTTCACGGTCAGGAGTCATGCTCTTTGTCAAAGCTGATTTGACAACATTTTCAACATCTTTATCTGTGATTTCTTTGGTATCAGAAGTTACAGGAATCATTCCTTGTGTTGGTTCAACCTGCAAGAGGTTTGCTGGAAGGCCAACGTTAACAGACTTAATAGAAATACCCGCTTTCTCTTCTGCCTGTGTGATTGCGGATTTGATTGCTGAAGCAGCTGCTTCAATATCAACAATAATTCCGTCTTTTACACCTTTACTTTTGGCATTACTAACACCAATTACATTTACTTCACCATCTCTATGCTCAGCTACTAGCACTTTAATCGAGCTAGTTCCGATATCTAAGCCTGTAAAAAAACCATCTCTAGTCATTACATCGCATCCTCTCTGTCTTCCAAGTTTCTCACTTCTATTTAATAACTATGTTTGGGCATAGCTATTCAAAGAATATTATAACACAAAAAATCCAATCGTGCTTAGTTTTTGATAAAATTCCTGCATGTTTTTTGAGAAAATTCTAGAAAAATTCTTCTTCTAAGAGATTTTTTGAAGTTAACGTTCACAATTTCCTTTCTGCTTCTTAAAAAACCAAAAAAGAGAAGATCATTTTAGATCTTCTCTTGAATAAATTCTTCCGATTTTTGTTGTAAAAAATTTTCTACTAATTTCCCTGTTAAGCGAATTGCTATCACGATAACAGTCGAAACAATGAGATAATTTAAGGGCTGGCCAAAACTTCCAACAAGTGGTGGTTTGTTTAAAAATCCATAATCTCCACCTACAACTAAGTTAACAACCCATATCAAGCCATTCAAAGCGAAGGTAATTACCGCCACATTCTTCAAATCGAGAAGGGAAGGTTGATAGCTTCTAAACAAGTATAGGAGCGCATTTCCTAAAAGGGCAACATGTCCGATAATGAAGGACAAAATGGTCACGTGTGGAAATGGGTAGGGATCAAAAAGTGGGTAAGCTAGTGCTGCTGTTGCTCCAAAAGTTCCTAAAAGGGCGAAGTACTGTTTGTACTTGGATGTTCCTGGAATCAAGAGCATCACAAACATGGCGATACGGCAATGATAGAAGGGCAAACTTTCTGATAGAGGCATGAGATTGCCCCAATACCAGCTATACAGAACAATCAGTTGAACAGACTGAAGGATCTGAATAAAACGCTGGTAAGCCACTTTATCGCGAAAACGATAAGAAGCATAAAAAGTAAGAGCCAATAAACATAACAAACCAATGTACCAGTGAAGTTCAAACTGGGGCGGTTCTGATATCTGTGTGGTAAATAATTTATCCCACAAATTCATATTCTATTCCTCGTTCATCTAGCTAGAGGCAGTAAAAAAAATTCACTCCCCCCAGCTTTTAAATTTTTTGAAAAAACTTGATTCTATGCCATGCATAGAATACTTGAGTCTTAAATTCGCAACCTATTATATCATTTGTATTGCAGAAATGCACCTTGCAGATACCCTTTTTTGATTTGTCAACTTCTCTAGCATAAACTAATCAACATATTGGTCTCTTTGTCCTTTATAAACTTGCCAAAGAATCTCCATTTGCTCCTTGGTGATACGTTTTTCAGATAAGACTGGCAATTGGTCAATGGCAAAAAATTGAAGGTCAGCAATCTCTTGATTCTCTTGAAATTGTCCGTCAAGAAGTTGGCATTCCAAGACAAACTTTGCATATTGTTTGCTCTGTAGTTGGAAACGATTAGTGTCAAAAACTGCAAGTAACCTTTCAGCTTTTGCTTTAAAACCAGTTTCTTCTTCAATTTCTTTAAGAATATTTTCGGTTGGAGAATATCCAACTTCACCAAAACCACCTGGCAAAGCCCAACTATCCTCTCCTTTTCCTCTAACTAAACAGACTTTTTCATCCTCAACAATCCAAGCACGGACGTCCATCAGAGGAGTTGCATAAGCGGAAGTTGGTTTCAAGACTTCTGCAACTTCTTCTGTATCGAGGTCTGATGCTTGATTCAACATTTCATATAACAGACTTCGCAAGTCCTCGTAGCGCTCACGGTCAAACGGATCTTTTGTAAAGGTTAATCCAGTATCTGTAATGGCAATCATTCTTTGCAGATATTTGGCAAAATCACTTGCATTCATTTTCTAAACTTTCTACCAACTTGGCTAGATTCATGGAGTTAGAGCCTTTAAGCAAAATTTGGTCATTGGCACCGAGGCTTTCCTTAACCTGCTTGACTAGGTCTTCAAATTGGTCCTCGTCAGCTGTTTTTTTGAAGTAGAAAACGTGACCGATTGGGAACATTTGACTGGCAAGTTGGCTTAATTCCGCAATATCTTCTCCATAGAAAATCACGGTATTCAGCACATCTGGCGATAGGCTTAAAATCATCTGGTTATGGAGCTGAACAGACTGGTCACCAAGTTCCTTCATGTCTGCCAAGACTGCGATTTTCTTGCCTCCTTCGTTGGCTGGAATGGCAGAGAATGTCTCCAAAATCAACTTCATAGCAGTTGGATTGGCATTGTATACGTCAGACAGAATATCTGCTCCATTGGCTGCTTTCTTCCACTCAGTACGGTTACGCGTCAATTCCAGATTTTGGAAGGCCTGATGAATTTGCTCCTCTGAAACTCCTTCTTGTAGAGCCACATAAGCAGCAATCATAGCATTGGTGGCATTGTACTTACCTGTCACTGGCAAATCGAGGGCTTGTTCCAAAAAATTCGCCTTAAAGGTCAGACTATCCTTGCGCTCAATCAAGTCTGTGACTTCTAACTCAGCTCCTTGCCCAAAACGGACCACTTTTTTATCTGTAGGCAAGTAGTCCTCTACAATCGGGTCAGCTGGTGCCAAAAGCAAAGAACCTGGTGCCATACCATCAGCAATTTGCATTTTCCCTTTAGCAATCTCCGAACGGTCTTTGAAAAAGGCCAAATGAGCCTCTCCGACCAAGGTCACAATGGCTGTCTTGGGGTGAGCCAATTTAGACAAGAGATGGATATCTCCCAAGTGATCCTGCCCCATCTCCAAGACCAACTTTTCAGTATCATCAGGCTTATGAAGAACAGTATAAGGAAGACCAATCTCGTTATTGTAATTGCCCTGAGTTTTGTAGGTCTTGTAGGTTGTTGACAGTAAATGCGCCAACATATCCTTGGTCGTTGTCTTACCATTTGAACCCGTAACGGCAAAGACATCAACTGCCGATTTTTCAAGATAGTAGGCTGCGAGGGTTTGAAAGGCAGACAACACGTCGTCTACTAGAATGTAGGGATGATTTGCAACCTCTTTCTCAGACAAGGTGACTACTGCACCATTTTCAAAAGCTGTTTCGATAAAGTCATGACCGTCACGCGCACCTTTAAGGGGCACAAACAAATCACCTGTCCTAATCAAACGACTGTCAAACTCAGCCTTTTCTAACTGAACGTCCGCAAAAAGACTAACATCATTTTTAGCTCCAACAGCTTGGGCAACTTCATGAATTGTTAATTTCATTTCTACTCCTTTAAAAAGGGTTGAAGTCCAAGAACTCTAGTCACCATGCAGTGATAGTTCTGGCTTCTACCCTCTCTTTCATTTTATAGCAAATGCGCTTCGCGCTTGTCAAAACTTTGCTTAGCAAGGTCAACCAAATGCTCGATTAGGTCTGGGTAGCTGATTCCCATATTGTCCCAAAGCAGTGGATACATTGACCACTGGGTGAAACCTGGCATGGTATTAAGCTCGTTTAGGAAAATTTCGCCCTTGTCTGTATAGAAGAAATCGCAACGAGAGAGACCGAGGCCACCAATTGCACGGAAGGCTGTTTCTGCATTATGACGCATGACAGCTACTACATCATCACTAATCTTGGCTGGGATGTCCATGGTAATCTTGTTATCGATATATTTGGCATCGTAGTCATAAAAGGCAACATCCTTGACCACTTCACCAGGAAGCGTGCTCTTCACATCGTAGTTGCCCAAGAGACCAACCTCGATTTCACGGGCATTCACCCCTTGCTCTACCAAGACACGGCTGTCATATTGGAAGGCAAGTTCCAAAGCTTGACGGAGTTCCTCTTGGTTTTCAGACTTAGAAATACCGACACTTGATCCCATGTTTGACGGCTTCGTAAAAACTGGATAAGTCAGTTTTTCTTCAACTTCAGCTATTTTAGCAGTCACATCATCACCTTCGACGATAGCCACATAAGGTACTTGGGCAATCCCAGCAGACTCCAAGACACGCTTGGTCGTGATTTTATCCATGGCAAGGCTGGATGACAAGATATTGCAGCCGACATAGGGCATTTTCAAAACTTCAAGGAATCCTTGAACAGAGCCATCTTCTCCCATAGGACCATGAAGAACCGGAAAGACCACTGCACCTTCTTCATAGATGGCACTTGGCGCTATTTTCTTGTCCCAGTCAATAGTCGCATTGGTCATGAGACGATCTTCTTGACCTGGAGTCTGGCTAAATTCTTGCGTTTTGATAAAGTCACCTGACTGACTGATAAAGAAAGTCTTGACTGTGAAACGGTCGTAGTTGACCGCACGCATCACACTTTCAGCTGAAAGGACAGAGACTTCACGCTCTGCACTACGCCCACCGTATAAAAGAATAATTGTTTGTTTCATATTGCTTGTCCTAATTCTAATAGAATACTCGTTCTTTAGTATATCATATTTGCTTCTTTTTTGAAACTTGAATCTAAAAAAGCCCTCATTTGAGAGCTGAAATTTTACCGATCCACCACTTGAGCTTCAAAGTGAGCTGGTTTGTCGTCTACATTTGTGATGGTGATCGTGTAGGACTTGTTATTGGTTACATAAAAAACTTTCTCCCCTTGGTAGCTGACAACAATTCCATTCTTTACCAAATGAATACTTTTTTATTGTTTGGAAGCTCTTTATCATCATACCTTTTTGGAGCTCTATCTATTCTGCAAAATTTCGTTCTCTTTCCTTTTTCTACGCTGACCCGACCACTTGATAAACTGCAACAATACTATCATACGAAGAATCAAATAGACCAAACGAAGGATTTTCATCCTAGTAAGAACTGAGCTAAACTCTTCTCTTACTAATTCTATTTCCTGAATTAAATCCTCAATATTCTTACCTAGCTTTTTCTCTACAATAGTTGCATTTTCTGATATCAGATAATATTTAGCATCCAAAGTTGAAAAATACGCTTCAGACAGTGTTCCTTCTAAAGGAAATGAAATATCGTAATTATTATTAGGAGTTTGATTATATTCAGCGAAGACTTGTTGACCATATTTACAAGGATACCCCGTAATTTTAATATTTTTATAATCTAAATGCATTAACCCGTCTAAGGCAGGGGTCGTCCACTCCTCTTTATAGTGGTATAATTTCATTTTCTTATCTACTATTGGCCAAACCATAACATACCGACTATGCATGAATTCCTTAGTTAATGCAGAGTTACTTGCCAAACTGGTCGCACCAATCTCATATACTGACCAAATAAGTACTAAGAGCATTAAGACAGCTTGAGTTGGTTTGTTTTTATAATAGTTTTTCATTTTATTTAACATTTTACTCTCCAACTGCGGGATTAGGTTTATCTAAATCTTTTTTTGACATTTTGACTAGTATTCGCCACTAGATCCTTTCTTGCATATTCGAAAGAAACAAGCTGATTGTTACTTTCAAAGCAAATAAGTCTCCTTTACTAAACAATTGCAACTACTGAGGCCTAGTTTACGGTTCCTAAATCTACCTATCCACCACCTGCGCTTCAAAGTGCGCCGGTTTGTCGTCTACATTGGTGATGGTTATTGTGTAGGGAGTTTCTTCCGTCACCCCAAATACTTCCTTTATCTCCCCTTGAACCACTATACCATCACTTTCTAAATAGATACTTTTACTCTTATCATTTGGTAAGTCTTTGCGCTCGGTTTTGTCTTTTAAAAAAATTAGCTCCGTTATTGTTTGCTTTTCAACATTATAGACTATATTACTGTCTTTCATTCCCCAACCTTTTCGACCGGACAATTTTAACTTCGCATCATCTAATTTTTTAAAATGTAGTTCCGAATTATACTCCAGCTGCTCTGTTTTAGAAAAAACTTTCAATTCAACACTTTGACCTGGTTGCAGAGTGTACTTACCAGCATTTAAAACCACACAAATAAAAACTGCCGCAAACGAACCATACAACAATCCGATGATCATTCTTGAGAGACTGCTTTTAAAGTGCCGTAAAAGTAGAAATAAAGACACAATAAATAACACGGGTGTTAGCATTTTAGTTTTCCTCTCTCATCACTATTAAAATCCAGAAGAACTGTGGCCCTCAATCCCTCCTTAAAAGAGAGTATATTTTCCAACCCAAAAGAAAGCAGACCAAAGCTATCGAATAGTAGAAAATTTTCTGAAGCAAATGATTTAAAACTATCTTTCTCATCTGATTCACAACTGTATATAACTGATTCATCGCATTGTCCGAGCGTTGTTCCCAAACGGTCACTGAAGAACCTGTGTTACTTTCAATCACAGCTTGATTTTCACTTGCTAATTTCAAATATCTCCCAGCATGATACAACCGCTTTTCCCCATTTAACCAACTAATTTCAACACTCTTGTCTCCTTGTAATCGATTATTGTAACTGATGGATACCGCTTGATTCTCAGAAGAAATCTTACTTTCAATTTGATTATAGTCATCCACCACATAGATAAGGCCGATGTTCTTTCCATTTTCTTTTGAGGGCACTAGATGAATATGCTTATCAAGAGCATGCCAATCCTGATCATTTTTATCTTGAATCAATTGAACCATACTACTATTCACATCCATCTTAGAAAATGAATAATATTGATAGATTGGCTTAATGATGAACAATACCATATAAAAAAGGAAAAATAGGAAAAATAGGATAGACTTACTTTTATTTCTCATTTACTGCTCCAAAGTAACTTTTTTTACAAAATATTCTTAAGAACTCTGTCATGGCAACCTGCCTTTATAAAACTATTACCTCGTCGTTCCGTTTGTTATTCTGTTCTCCATATATCCTTAACTGTCACTTCTCCCCAATTATCTTGGCTAAAACGACTAGAGTAGATAGTGGTCCAGTCTTTAAGGACTTTATTACGGAGTACATTATCTGCTTCCTTGCGAATCTCATCAACAGCCTTTCCGTGTTTTGCAAGAAAGTCCTCTACTTGAGACTGCTGAAAATATCCTGTACTCTCATCATCATAGTACCACATAAACCGTTCTAATTGCTGATTGTTTACATCGTACAAATAATCTACATTTATGGTTGTCTCTGTATCTGGCAGTCTCAAACGCATCTCCAGGTTAACTTTTGTCATACCCTGAAAATTAAAATAAAAATTATAACCTAGAGAATGAATAGTATTTGGTAAGTCTACACTTTTATAATTAATAGCATATCTATACAACTCATCAGAGCCATTGTCCACAATTTTTAAACTTTTTAACTTATAAAAAGCTCGACCTTTCCATAGAAACGTATAATTGTGATAATCACTTTCTTCGTAGTATATTTCATCAAAAATATTGTGAACTCTCTGATATTTATAGTACTGAAAACCAGAGAAAGATAATAATAGAACTATTAGCAACGAAAAAATTGCAAATTTCCTCTTCTTCATCTAATCACCTCATCTCTGTCAACTCTTAATTACCTGTTTCAATATTTCGAATGAAATTATCAATACTTGGGTAATTTTTTTGTAGCTTATCTACGGTATCTTTTTCTAGTAAAATCCCTCAACACCTCTCGTTGTTCATACAGCATTGTGTTGAGCAAGAAGCTTCTTTCTCTGGTAAACTATCCATACAAAGTCTGATACATCGTTTCCATGAAATCCTCAAGCTCTTTTTGAACAATTTTTAATAGTCGTTCTTCTTCAGCTTGGGGGATAGTCACACTCTCTTTTATATTTTTTTCATTTATTTGAAAATAGGCGCTAGAAACTAAATCAAAGTTCTTATCCAATTCATAGAGTACACTAGTTATTTTACCATCTATCTCTATTCTAAGATAAGCAGTAACCCCATTCCGTCCCGGATTTGAGATATTCAAATCGATGTCTCCTTTTATCTCTATGGAGTCAATTCCTCCATCCAAGCGAATAGCTCCATCGGGAGGAACGACATAGCCCGCTTTACGGATGTCAGGTGCATATTTTTCTGACGCCATCAAATGTTGTAAGACAACTATATTGTCCCTCTCTTCAAAGGAGGTTTTTAATTGCGTATGTTCTTGGTGGTTTTGATACTGAAAATAAAGATTCAAGCTAGTAACTAAAACAATTACAGAACCTATCACGATTAGTATTTTTTTATGTCCCGACATTTTTTTCACTCCCTCTGTCTAAATAATCATAGAAGTGTTGTTCATACGACATTGTGTTAAGAAAGAAGTTACTTTCTCTGGTAAACTATCCATACAAAGTCTGATACATCTTTTCCATGAAATCCTCAAGCTCTTTTTGAACAATTTTTAATAGTCGCTCTTCTTCGGCTTGGGGGATAGTCACTCTCTCATTTTTATTTTTTTCATTTGTTTGAAAATAGGCGCTAGAAACTATATCCAAGTTCTTATCCAATTCATATAGTACACTAGTTATTTTACCATCTATCTCTATTTCAAAATAAGCAGTAACCCCCCGTCCACGATACGATATTTTCAAATCGATGTCTCCTTTTATCTCTATGGAGTCAATTCCTCCATCCAAACGAATAGCTCCATCAGGAGGAACGACATAACCCGCTTTACGGATGTCAGGTGCATATTTTTCTGATGCCATTAAACGTTGTAAGACGACTATATTGTCCCTCTCTTCAAAGGAGGTTTTTAATTGCAAATATTCTTGGTGACTTTGATACTGAAAATAAAGAGTCAAGCCAGTAACTAAAACAATTACAGAAGCAATCACGATTAGTATTTTTTTATGTCCCGACATTTTTCTCACCCCCTCTGTCTAAGTAATCTTAGAAAGTGTTGTTCATACGGCTTTGTGTTGAGCAAGAAGTTACTTTCTCTAACAATCTAACCATACAAGGTTTGATACATTTTTTTCATGAAGTCATCAATCTCGCTTTGAACACTTCTCAACAAGTAATCTTCTTCGGCTTGTGAGATAGAAACAATCTCTCTTTTCCCGTTACCATTTTGCTGAGAATAGCTGGAATCAATTAAATTCAGATTTTTATCTAAAATAAAAGCTACATGCGTTTGTTTTTCATTAACCTGTGTGATGAAAAATAACTGAAAATCCTTAGCATCCTTTTTGGGAGGGCTAATTTTCAAATGTAACTCTCCTTCTATTTCTAATGGATAAATAACTCCATCCAATCGAATAGCTCCGTCAGAAGGAATAGTATATCCTGCCTTGCGGATGTCAGACGCATATTTTTCTGATGACGTCAAACGATGAAGAACTTCAATTCTTTCATTTTTCTCAAAGGATTCTTTTAAAGCACTAGATTGTTGGAAATGATTGTAAGTAAAATATAAAGGAATCGCTAATAGGAACAAGGACAATACAATCAACCACTTAAACTGTTTTACTTTATCTAACATTCGCCTTTCCTCTATCAACACTCTCTTTCAAATAGGTGGGATTATAAATTCTCACTCACCTTCCTAGTCGTCATAAACTGGCTCGCCATGGATTTTGATGTATTCTTCATTCCTGCGGTCATCTTCTTCCCAGACTGGGTCTCTCACATCGTCCATAAATGGAATTTCTTCCAAACTCAGCTCATTAGCCTGTTCATAACTCATCGAAAGGATATCCTCATGCCGTTTTTTAAATTCCTCCACACTTAACCAGCTCTCTTTATCATCTTGGCTAATCTGACCATCAATAGCAGTCGCAATTTCAATGGCCATAATATACATAGCTCGTTTATCAACAGTGAGAAGGTCAAAGTGGGTAGAAGCTAAACGTAGACAGTCTCCTTTTTCTCGATAGTCTGTTGCTGGATTGTCTTCAAAATCTAATTCAAGATTTTCATATACATGACTCCCAAATTTATTGATAATCCCTTCTTTCAACTGAACATTATTCCATCTATTATCATGCATCCACTTATTCAATTTCAAGTGAATAGTTGGGTCTGTTTTAAATGGGCGAGTATTCCCAAAATAAGAAATATCTATTGTCTTCCCATCTTTAGTATCAAACCACATTCTCTTCGCTAGTTCTAAATAATCAAACGGAATTTCTTTGGTGTAATCACCTTTGACATATATTCTCACTCGTCTTCCTCATCGTCATAAACTCGTTCACCATGGATTTTGATGTATTCTTCACGAAGACGCTCTTCTTCATCCCACAAAGTATCCTCTACAGGTTTCAAACTTTTCAGTTCCTCCACGCTGATATCGGTTGCTTTATCGTAACTTAGTGATAAGACATCCTTGTGCAACTCCTTAAAAGTCTCTACATCCATCCAGCTCTCCTTGTCATCCTCGCTAATCTGACCATCAATGGCAGAAGCTACCTCGACTGCCATGATATACATAGCTCGTTTATCAACCGTTAAAATATCCGTATGTGTCGTAGCAATCCTAAGGTTTTCTCCACGTTCTCTCCCATCAGTAATAAAATCATTTTCAAATTCCAATTGAATGTTTTCATCAGAAAACGAATTCCAAGGATTGCTCTTGTCGTATGGTATATGATTCCATCGTTTATCCTTAAATCGCCATTTATCAAATTGAACTCCAAAAAAGAAATCATCCTGTAACATAGCATCATCACCAACATTGGAGAAACTTATTTTCTTGCCATTCCGTTCTTTAAACCACATCTTCCAAACTAGTTCTATAGTAGTAAATGTTATTTTTTTAGCATAATCACCTTTGATGTAAATTCTCACTCGTCGTCCTCATCGTCATAAACACGTTCGCCATGGATTTGGATGTACTCCTCACGCTTCCTATCCAATTCTTCCCAGATGGGATCGTCAATAGCTTTCAAAACCTTTATCTCTTCTAAACTAATATCGACTGCTTCGTCGTAGGTCATATTCAGTAGGTCTTTATGTTTCGTTTTGAATTCTTCAACACTCAGCCAAGTTTCTTTGTCGTCTTCGCTGATTTGACCGTCAATGACAGATGCTACCTCAATCGCCATGATATAGAGCGCTCGCTTGTCAACCGTTAGAATATCCTTATGAGTCGTGATTATTCGAAGACAGTCTCCTTTTTCTCGCCCATCACTTTCATAAGAATCTTCAAAATTTAAATTTAAATTTTCACGCTTAAAAGTCGCCCAAGAGTCTTTTCCTATTCTAAAATCAGCCATTCCCCAACGCTCATCATTTGAAGAAAATTTATCTAGAGTTAAACTCAAATAAAAATTATCATCAAATGCATAAGAAAAACCAACTTTCACTCCCTTACGTTCTTTGAACCACATTTTCCAAGGATATTCCATACAGTTTTGGTATATACTAGTTTCGTAGTTGCCTTTAAGATATAGTTTCACTCGTCGTCCTCATCGTCATAAACACGTTCGCCATGGATTCGGATATACTCCTCGCGCTTCCTATCCAATTCTTCCCAGATGGGATCGTCAATAGCATCAATCGTTTGAATTTCTTCCAAACTCATCTCATTTGCTTCGTCAAAGGTCAGAGATAAGATATCTTTGTGCTTTTCCTTGAACTCCTCGATTCTTAACCATGTTTTCTTATCATCTTCACTAATTTTTCCATCAATCGCAGTCGCAATTTCGAGTGCCATAATATACATAGCTCGTTTATCAACTGTTAAAACATCCAAATAATTAGAAGCGATTCTTAGATATTTTCCCTTTTCTCTACCGTCGCTTTCATAACTTCCCTCATAATCCAAATCAATATTTTCATATTTTTGGGAATTGATTGCACTACCACCTTTAACCTTGGCATCTTTCCAACGAGAGCCACTTGCTCCCCACTTATCTAACCTCCAAGATAAATAGAAGTCATTTTGCAACATCTCATCATCCCCGACATTTGAGAAACTTATTTTTTGACCATTTCTTTCTTTAAACCACATTTTCCAAACAAGCTCTCTTGTCGTAAAGGTTATTTTTTGCTTAAAATCACTTTTGATATATATTCTCACTCATCTTCCTCGTCGTCCAACTCTACCTCTCCATGGATTCGGATATACTCCTCGCGCTTCCTATCCAATTCTTCCCAGATGGGATCGTCAATAGCATCAATCGTTTGAATTTCTTCCAAACTCATCTCATTTGCTTCATCAAAGGTTAAAGATAAGATATCTTGGTACTTTTCCTTGAATTCCTCGATTGTCAGCCATGTGTTCTTATCATCTTCACTGATTTGTCCATTAAATATTGTGGCAATCTCAATAGCCATGATATATAACGCTCTTTTATCAAGAGTGAGCAGTTCAAGATGGGTAGAGGCCAAACGTAAACAGTCTCCATTTTCTCGAAAATCTGTTACATAAGCATTCTCAAATTCCAAATTTAGATCTTCATCAATTTGTGAATAAAAACGGTATTTTATTCCTTCTTGTATCGGAACATGCAACCAACGTTCATCACAATCCTGCTTATCTAGTTTTAGATGAATGGCTATATCATTCCTATCTCTGATTTGAAGAAAACCAGAATAGGAGAGTGGGATGCCTTCTCCTTGATAACTTTCAAACCACATCCTCTTCGCTAGTTCTAAATAATCAAATGGAATTTCTTTGGTGTAATCACCTTTAATATATAGTCTCATAAATCTGAGATATCGCCTCCATGTGCTAGTATGTATTCTTTTCGACGATTAGCTTCTTCCTCCCAAAGAGGGTCGTCTACAACATCCATCGTTTGAATTTCTGTCAAACTTAGTTCATTTGCTTCTTCAAAAGTCAGAGATAGAATAGCCTCGTGCTTTTTCCTAAACTCCTCGACTGTTAGCCATGTCTTCTTATTATCCTCGCTAATTTGCCCGTCAATCACCTTTGCAATCTCAAGCGCCATAATATACATAGCCCGTTTATCAACTGTCAAAATTTCTAGATGGGTGGTTAAAATACGGAGATAGTCACCCTTTTCATTATAATCTGTAGCAAATGCATCTTCAAAATTAATTTCAATACATTCTTTAATATGTGAAAAGAGACTTCTTACCCCTTCCTTTAGGGGGACACTAGACCATCTCTTATCAGCAGTGCTTTTCCTCAAGGATAAATTTGAGAAAAAATCTTCTTGTAATGCATCATTGTTCCCAGCATTTGAGTAAGAAATTTGCTCATCTTCTGGAAACCACATTTTGCCAGCTAGTTCCAAATAACCATAAGGTACTCTTTTTGTATAATCGCCTTTTAAGTATAATTTCATTCTTCCTCGTCATCATAAACTGGCTCGCCATGGATTTTGATGTATTCTTCATTTCTACGGTCATCTTCTTCCCAGACTGGGTCTCTTACATCGTCCATAAACGGAATTTCTCCCAAACTCAGCTCATTAGCTTCTTCATAACTCATCGAAAGGATATCCTCATGCCGTTTTTTAAATTCCTCCACACTTAACCAGCTCTCTTTATCATCTTCGCTAATCTGACCATCAATAGCAGTCGCAATTTCAATGGCCATAATATACATAGCTCGTTTATCAACAGTGAGAAGGTCAAGGTGCTTAGAAGAAATTCTTAAACATTCACCTTTCTCACGAAAATCCGACATCATTGCATCTTCGTAATCTAGCTGTATATATTCTGACTTATGGGATAAAAAATCATATTTTATCCCTTCCTTAATCTGAACACTTTTCCACCTATCATCATGAGTTTCCTTATCTAATTCTAAATGAATAGAAAGTTTCTCGATTGGTAGTTCTAGAAACCCAGCATACGACAAATCCGGCTCTATTCCATCTTTTTCCTCAAACCACATCCTTTTCGCTAGTTCCATGTAATCAAATGGAATTTCTTTGGTGTAATCACCTTTAAGATATAGTCTCACTCATCTTCCTCATCATCATAAACACGTTCGCCGTGGATTTTGATGTATTCCTCGCGTTTCCTATCCAATTCTTTCCAGATGGGATCGTCAATAGCGTCAATCGTCTGAATTTCTTCCAAACTTATCTCATTTGCTTCATCAAAAGTTAGAGATAAGATATCTTGGTGCTTTTCCTTGAATTCCTCGACTGTTAACCATTTTTTCTTATCATCTTCGCTAATTTGTCCATTAAAGATTGTGGCAATCTCAATGGCCATGATATAGAATGCTCTTTTATCAAGAGTGAGTAGTTCAAGATGGGTAGAAGCGAGACGTAGACAGTCTCCATTTTCTCGAAAATCTGTTACATAAGCATCTTCATAATCTAAATTCAAATATTCATCAATTTGTGAATAAAAGCGGTATTTTATCCCTTCTTGAATAGGTACTTCAGACCAGCGCTCATCACATTCTTGCTTATTTAGTTTGAGATGAATGCCCAAATCATCATCTTCCACTATTTCAGAATATCCAGAATAGGAAAGAGAGAGAGCTTTGTCTCTATAAGATTCAAACCACATCCTTTTCGCTAGTTCTAAGTAATTAAACGGAATTTCTTTAGTATAATCGCCTTTGATGGATAATTTCATTACTTTTTCTCCTTAATTAATCATTTCTTGATAACCCTTCCATAATCTCTCAATTACTTCTTCTTTGACACTATTTTTTAGATTTTTCAAATCTCCAGTTCTATTTACCCAGTTTCTGATATAATCTTTTCCCGTAATTTCATTTATATTTAATTCCTCATTGACTTTATACCCTGACTTTCCACCACCAGATTGGACTTGGAGTTTACCTTGACCTCCTGCACCACTATTAGGCTCCAAATCTACACGAAGCTTCACTTTTCTATTTCCTACTCGGGCTTCAATTTGTTTACCACCCTTGCCAGAAATGGTCTTACTCGTCGGTCTATTTGCCTTCCAGCTGTCATAGTTGCTAGAATAATTAACCTGAATTTCGCCATTTAGTAAGGCCGTATTTGTAATAGCTGATAAGCTAGTTACTGCTCCACTAGATATCAGTACATTTCCATATTGTACCACTGATACAGATACTGCGGTACCAACTACGAGACTTCCTCCCATTGTTGGTGGACTAGCCATTATACTCAATGTTTCGAGAGCACCACTCGCAAAGTAGACTCCTAAACCAGAGAAAATTTGAGCTACTCCACTCCAAAATTCGACTGAATTTGCTTCAAAGTTTTGGGCTTTTAGTTCATCAAGCTTTTTGTTAATCAAATGAGTATAGTCAGCATCGTATTTCCCATTTTTTAAAACGACATAGCCTTGCTCCAAGGAATGAATTTCAATGATATTCCCTGTTTCATCAATCTTAAGAGTGTGATTGTAGTCGTCGATTATTTTATCCCATTCGGACTTGTCGTGACCTTTTAAGCGCTTCTTTAATTCGGCACGATAGTGGGCATCGCCATCATCCGATAGCATCATATCCCTAGAAGCTTTATTGATGGCACGAGTTTCCGAGTCTTGAAAATCTCTTTTGGCATGCGAAACAATCTTCACATCCTTCATCTTTTGCACCCAGCTCATGTCCAGACCGTCCGCATAGTAGTTGCCATCGCTATCGACAATGATTTTACTTAGTTGCGTAGCTCCTTGAATCGCTAAACTAAGGACTTCTAGGCTATCGCTGAAATACTGGGAAACCTGTGAGACAAAAAATTCTAGTTTTTCAATCTTGTCATCCAAATCCTGAATACCTGACTCGATTTGAGACTTGGTATTGTAGAGGATGGTTTTTTCAGAGAAGGCTTTCCCCCAATTGAGACTAAAGAGGTCTTTGATTTGATTTAGCCAGTTCTCCCTCGCTTGAATCTGAGCTTCTACGATAGCTAACTGCTCTTCCCTCAGCTTTTTCAGTTCCTTGAGCTGGTCTAGGTCCAAATCACCATATCCAGAAACCTGAGCATCCGCATTCTTGTAGGATGTCAACTCTAGTTGGATATCATCTATCGCCGCTTGGAGCTTTTTGATACAGGGGATGATAATCTCTGTAAAGAGACCTTTACCAGCTGTGTAGGCTGCTCCTGTCAGTTCACCTGAGTCCAAGGTTGAAATGAGGTGGTCACAACCACTAGATAAGCGGTCCGTGACTTCATTTGCGACTTGGAGGTTGTTAGTCATGGCCTGAATCAATTCTTGGGATTCTTGTGCGCTGTATTTTACTCCCATGGTAGCCGGTTCCTTTCTGATATCAGTTCTTCTCTAGCTTCATCGAAAGACCGACGAGCCTTCTTCGTTTGTTTTCCCAATTCATCCAGTTCCTCATCTACATAAGAGTTGATCTGTCGTTGAATGGTTCTATTATCACTTTCGATTTGCTCTATCACCTGACGAGAACTAGGCGAGAGAGCCAATAGAGTCGCCATACGATGGTGGATGCTCTGGATTTCTGAGTGAAAGTGAGTTAGCTGCTGTTCATATTGTCTTTTTAGAGTCTGAAGACTTTCTTCTTTATCGTCAATCTTGACAATTTCTCTCCAAAGTTTGTAGCGTTTTTCTTCGTTCTTATCTGCCATTTTTAATGTTCCCACCTCTTAGCCTGCTCTACGTCGCGTTTTTCAATCTTATGAGCAATTTCTGGAAACTTATTTGCTTGGGTCAAAACAGCTGAACTAAAATCACTGACCGCCTGAAGCATTTGATTGCAGGCCTGACGTCCAGCTTCCATCCCAGCGATTTCAGAAGTATACGAAAATTCTACTTGCTGATTTTGCTTCTTGCTCGTGTCATACCCGACCAATTCATTAATAGCTGCCTCTGCTGCTATCGTGCTAGATTTTATCTTTCCACCCATACTTCAAACTCCCTTTATTCATTGTATATTGACCATATCATAACACAAAAATAGTACGATTTCAAAACAAACCCTAAGGGCAAGTGACCTCATCTCCTTAGAGTAAACTCTATAGCTCAGTGAATGAGTTTGACAAAGACGCCACTAGTCATTTTGGAAACCCGTTTTTTGATGCCTTATAGTTTGAGTAGTCTTATTAGCAAGGCTTGTTCACCTCTCATGAGAAACAGAAAAAGACAAGCCCTAGAAAAATTCCTAGGGCTTGTCTTATGTATCAAAATGAGCTACGTTTTAACTGACTCCTACAACTCTGTCCGATTTTCAATGGCTCGTAAGAGTGTGACTTCGTCCGCATACTCGATATCTGCTCCCACGGCTAGTCCTCGTGCTAGACGAGTGACCTTGATACCAGCTGGCTTGAGCAAACGAGAGAGATACATAGATGTCGCTTCCCCATCTGCCGTCGCATTGGTTGCCACAATCACCTCTGAAACCTCACTATCCATGAGACGGGTCATGAGACTCTTGAGGTTGATATCGTCTGGGCTGATACCATTCATCGGAGAAATGAGGCCGTGCAAGACATGATAGAGTCCATGGTATTCTTGGATGTTTTCCATAGCAGCCACATCGCGACTATCCTCTAACACCAAGATGGTTGTCTGGTCTCGAGTCGGATCCGTACAGATAGAGCAAGGATCATCATCTGTCAAACGACCACAGATGGAACAATAGGTTAATTCCCGTTTAGCAGACAGGAGATTTTTGGCAAATTCATTGACATCGTCATCAGACATTCCAATGGTATAGAAGGCTAGGCGGGTAGCCGTTTTGATTCCGATACCTGGTAACTTTGAATAGCTATCAATCAGCTTGGCAATAGGCGTTGGATACAGCATAAGTTCCTTTCTAATTCATTGGATGGTGTTGGTGATAAAGATTGATAATGTCGCGTGCAATCGAAGGTCCGACACCGTTTGTAAGGTTGGTGTTATGAGGAAAGACGACCGCGACCGCGATTTGGGGATTTTCGGTCGGTGCATAGGCGACCGCGTTGGTATTATTGGCTTTTTGACCACCATTAACGTAACTTTCGGCAGTACCTGTCTTTCCACTGATGGAAACGGCTGCGCCATTTGAAAAGGCACGACCTGTTGTCAGAGAACTTCCACCGTGAGAAACTTGATAAAATCCTTGTTGGAGGATGGAAACATCAGACTCAGAAATATTAATTTTATTCATTTCTTTGGTATCAATAGTTTGGATTAAGTTCCCTAAACCACCTTGTTCATTATTTCCATAAATCCCCTCAACAATGTGAGGTGCAATCCGAACACCATTGTTGGCAATGGTTCCAACATACTGGGCCAATTGCATTGGAGTATAGTTATCAAACTGGCCAAATGCATTGGTAATGTAATTAGCAAAATTATACTCTTTTGGTATAAAACCAGTTGACTCATCTGGAAGGTCGATGCCCGTTGAAGCACCTAGACCATATTCCGCAAATGTCGCACGCAATTTCCCCATAGCTGATTCCAAATTACTAGTTCCAACAAACATATTAGGTTGATAAGTTTGACCCATGATACCCAAAGCCGTTTGAACCATGTAGGCATTAGATGAATACTCCAAAGCTTCTACAGCTGTAATCGGAAATGAACCGTAGGCCTGAGTGTACCAAGAATTAATCGGAGCTGAACCTTGGAAGACAATCGGTTGGTCTGTCAAGGTTTGATTTCCTGACAAAACTCCATTCTCCCAACCAGAGCTGATAGTTGCTGCCTTAACAACCGAACCTGGGACAAAGACATTGGTTACCGTTCCCAAGGAATCAGGTGTTAACTCTCCCGTTTTCAAGTCATGTTTGAGCCCTGACATAGACAAAACTGCACCGGTTTTAGGATTGAGGGCTACGGCGTAAACCCCTTCAGAGTACTTTGCTCCACCGTTACCCAACTCTGAGTTGAAGTAGCTCTTGAGTAGGTCGTCCACACCATTCTGGAAATCTAGGTCAACCGTTAACTTGATATTGTTTCCTTTGCTTCCTTCTTCAACATTTTCCACACTTTCCATATTTCCGTGTTTGTCGAGATGGATTTCTTTGACGGAGCGTTTGCCTTGAAGAACATCTTCATATTGCTTTTCAAGATAGGAAGTTCCCACTCGGTCATTGAGAGAATAGCCTTTTTTGAGATAAGCATCAACTTCTTCTGCTGGAAGTCCTGACTTTTCATTTGAAACGCTACCGACGATTGTCGATAAAGAAGTGTCCAAGACTTTACGATCCCATGAGGTTGAAATGCTGATACCTGGTAATTCCTTGGACGCTGATGCAACGAGAGCAACTTGGGTATCATCTAAGGCATCCGTAGAAATGGTTCCTGTCGCAAAATTTTCAACAGCATTGAGCTGACTAAAGAGATAGATTTCCTTTTTCTGGTCATCTGTATAATTAAGTTGACTCACGTCAATGCTTTCAACCGCATTATTGTAAAGTGTCGCTTCCGATAAGCGGTTCCCATCTGAATCCAGGCGTTTATCGCTTGGCAAGGATTCGACTGTTTTTTTGTAAATATCCTGGTCCGCCAAGTAGTAGTCTGCAATCTGTCGATCTGTCAGATCAGGAGAGGTTACATTTACATATGTGAGGAGTTTCTTGGCTGTCTCCTTCAATTCAGCTGCCGTCATTTTATTGTTTCGTGTGAAAGAAACAACCTGCTTGACAGTATTTTCTACCAAGGGTTTCCCTGCTGCATCATAGATCTGTCCACGAGCTGAACTGGTTGTTACCCTTGTTTGGCTGGCTGAGGCCAATTTTGTTTCATAAAAATCTTTATTGAGCACCTGCATGTATAACAATCGACCAATAATGGCCATAAAGAGCAGGATGACAATCGCAAATAGTAAATTAAGCCGAATCGGAATCGAATGGCTATTAAATTTTCTCATACAACTAAGACTCTTTTCTAGAAAAATTCCCGATTTCCACCTTTATTTTCCCTAAAATAATAGAGCAAACAGGTGAAGCTCAGTATATTTCATTGTACCATATTTTACGGAGAAACTCTTGGAAAAGTCGAAGCATTTTTTGACTTTTAATTGAAAATGCCTTTTTATTTGGTTATCCTATTTTCTATGATATAATGATAGTAATAGTTAGGAAAGCGTTAATTTTTAAGACTTTGACTCATAAAAAGGAGCCTCATGAACAAGCCAGATATCGCAACCATAATCGACCTCCATTTTGAAGAATTAACCGAGCTCGAGCAAGAAATCGCTCGCTATTTTTTGCAAGCTGAAACGATCCAAGATGATCTCTCTTCTCAGCAAGTTACCCAGAAATTACATATCTCCCAAGCAGCCTTGACCCGCTTTGCCAAAAAGTGTGGTTTTACAGGCTACCGAGAGTTCGTCTTTCAATACCAGCATCAGGCTAGTAAACCGGACACTCATTCGCACAAACACAGTCCTTTGACCAAACGTGTTTTGCGAAGCTACAGTATCATGCGAGAACAAACTCAGGATTTGATTGACGAAGAACAACTGGAACGCGTCGCCCAATTAATCGATGACGCAGAACGAGTTTACTTTTTTGGGACGGGAAGTTCTGGTCTGATTGCCCGCGAGATGAAACTGCGCTTTATGCGTCTAGGTGTTGTCTGTGAAGCTTTGACCGATCAGGATGGCTTTGCTTGGACGACTAGTATCATGGATGAAAATTGTCTGGTACTTGGCTTTTCTCTCTCAGGCACTACCCAATCCGTCCTCGATAGTTTGCTGGACGCCAAGGAAATGGGGGCCAAGACCATTTTATTTACCAGCGCTCCAAACAAAAATAGTCAGGCTTATACTGAAACAGTCCTTGTGACAAGCCATAGTCAATCTTCTTACATCCAGCGTATTTCCGCTCAACTCCCTATGCTCATTTTAATAGATTTGATTTATGCCTACTTTTTAGAAATCAATCGCGAGAGCAAGGAAAAAATCTTTAACAGCTATTGGGAAAATAAAAAACTCAACGGCTATCGTAGACAAAAACGTGTTAGAAAATCCTAGTTTGGTTGAACCAAACTAGGATTGTTTTGTTTTAATACTCTTCGAAAATCTCTTCAAACCACGTCAGCTTCACCTTGCCGTAGGTATAGGTAACTGACTTCGTCAGTCTTATCTACAACCTCAAAGCTGTGCTTTGAGCAACCTACGGCTAGCTTCCCTACTTTGCTCTTTGGTTTTCATTGAGTATAAAATGATAATAGGCACCCAACATCCCTGCGGTATTTTGGTGATGGGCAAATTCTAATCGTAAAATAAAACGAGCTATTCTCCAGAAGTATGTTCTATAAGATCATAGTTTAATGCAGAGTGTAGCGATGTAGTCATTTCCAAAACGTGACAATCGATGTCTTTTGTCACACGATTCATAAAAATCGATCATAGCGAGACCGTTTTTTAGTTGTCCTCTAATCTGACTTTCTAAGGTATGACTAAATTCATATCCATATTCTGGATTGATGGTGATTTTACCTTCCTCTTCAAGGTCTCTTGAATTAAAAGGTAGTGAAAACTTTAAAAGTAATTCCTCATCGGGTTTGTTCCATACAGTGTCAGCATCATACATGTATATCCAAGGATTCATAAATCCGACCATTAACAAACCGCCCTTTTTCAATACTCGAGAGGCTTCTTTATACATGTTTTCTAAATCTTCTATATATACATTTGAAACCGGATTAAAAACAATATCAAAAGTTTCATCTTCAAATGGAAATGCTTTTGTCATATCGCCTTGAACGGTATTGATTTTTAAGCCTTCTCGTTTTGCAACCATTTCATCTCTTTCTAATTGTGATTTAGAAAAATCCATGATGGTGACATCATAACCTTTTGCAGCAAAAACGGGACCCTGCTGTCCACCACCACAAGCTAAACCTAATATCTTTTTTCCCTTGGCTTTTTCAAACCATTCTGTCGGAACTTTTTTCCCCACAGTTAAGGCGACAGAAATTGGATGCTTTCTAACTTCTTCTAATTCTTCCTGTGTCAATGGCTCAGTATAGTCATTTTTTACATTATTCCATCTATCTTCATTTAATTTTATATAATTACTCATCTTACAATCTCCTCGTAATTTTATAGTATTTCGATTTAAGTTGGATGTGTTGCCACACTTCTCTCACCTCTAGAAATTTTAATTTGTTAATTTTTCGTCCATCTCATTATATCATTTTTCCACATTTTCTCATTTACTCAAACTAAACACTAGTTGAATTTGATGATAGAATTGCTCTCGCTTCAACCTTTCATACAAGATGCTTATTTTCTCCTAGTTTCTCACGATTACCTCCTTTGGCTTAAATTTTTCAATAAAAAAAGAATTAAGCAAAACAGTTTTCACTCAAGTAGTGATTAAGTGTTTTTCTTAATTCTATAGTTCCAAACTAGGATTGTTTTGTTTTGAAATGATAATAGGCTCCCAACATTCCTGCTGTGTTTTGGTGATGGGCAAATTCTAATCGAGTTTTTTCAGCTAGACTTGGTACCAAGGCCGTCTTCAAGGCTGTGCGAATCTTTGGTTTGAGGATAGCCTCTTGCCCCATGATACCACCACCAAGAATAACCACTTCTGGATTGGCAACGTAGCAAATATTTGCCAGACCTTTCCCAAGGTAATCTACCATGCGGTCAATGCCAGCCATGCAGACCTTGTTTCCTTCTGTGGCCTCCTTGAAGATGCGTCGCCCATTCCACTGGTCGACTGAGTCACCATGAGCTGTCGCTACATATTCTACCAAGGCTGTCGTAGAAGCAAGATCCTGGAAAGCCCCATCCTGCATATGCATATAACCGACTTCGCAGGCTGAATTGCTAAATCCATGGAAAACTTTCCCATCCATAATCAAGCAACCACCGATACCTGTTCCAATGGTCAAACAAAGTGTCACACTCGCTCCCTTGCCTGAACCAGATACTGCCTCAGCAAGACCTGCACAGTTGACATCATTTTCAATTTCGCAAGGAATGGCAAAGCTAGTCTCGATTTCCTTCTTGAACTGGGTTCCTGCGTAGTTAGGAATTTGTGGGCCAGCATAGAAGATTTCACCCTTGTCAGGATCCACCATTCCTGCAGAAGAAATGGCAACACCTGCTACTGGGCCCTTTTCTAAATAGCTGGCAACGATATCTTTTGTCTTTTGTAAGATATGAGGACCACCCTTATGCGCCTCAGTTGGCATTTCATGCGATTCAACAAGTTGGCCTTCTTGGTCAATCAAACCATATTTGATGTTGGTTCCGCCAATATCAATTGCAACGTAGTGTGTCATAAATACCTCCTTATGGATTAGAGGAAGCGCTCCTTGGTTTCACGAATCAATTGAGCAGCTACTTCTACAACTGGTCGATCTTCTTCAGTTACTGGTGTCAATGGTGAACGAACTGAACCAATGTTCAAACCTTCATTGATCTTCAAGACTTCTTTGATCACACCGTACATATTTCCATGTGCAGCAGTGAGTTTGCCAATGATCGCATTGATAGCGTATTGCAATTCACGCGCCGTTTCCAAGTCTTTCTCAGCAATCAACTCATTAAGTTTCAAGAAGAGTTCTGGCATAGCACCATAAGTACCACCGATACCAGCTTTAGCACCCATGAGGCGACCACCTAGGAACTGTTCATCTGGACCGTTAAAGACAATGTGGTCTTCTCCACCAAGGCTGACAAAGGTTTGGATATCTTGAACTGGCATAGAAGAGTTCTTAACACCGATAACACGAGGATTCTTCAACATTTCAGTGTAGAGACTTGGAGTCAAAGCAACACCTGCCAATTGAGGAATATTGTAGATAACGTAGTCTGTATTTGGAGCTGCAGCACTGATATCGTTCCAGTATTTGGCAACTGAGTATTCTGGCAAGCGGAAGTAAATTGGTGGGATTGTTGCGATAGCATCTACTCCCAAGCTTTCCGCGTGGCGAGCAAGTTCCATACTGTCTTTAGTATTATTACAAGCTACGTGAGCGATGATGGTCAATTTCCCTTTGGCAACTGCCATGACTTCTTCCAAAATCAACTTGCGGTCTGCCACACTTTGGTAGATACATTCACCAGAAGAACCATTGACATAAAGACCTTGAACTCCTTTATCAATGAAGTATTGAACCAAAGCACGTGTGCGCTCTGGGCTTACTTCTCCTTGATCATCGTAACATGCGTAGAAGGCTGGAATGACACCTTCGTATTTTTTCAAATCTGACATAGATTTTCTCCTAAGATTTCTTTTTTCTGCTGAGAGCAGTTCTATTTTTTACAAGTTTAGTATACACCTTGTGAAAATCGCTTTCAATATCTTGTATACACTTAGATTTTAGTTTCTACTTGTATTTTAGAAACTGTAACGATTGAAAGTAGTTTCAAAAACAAGCCATTCTACTGGTATTTGGCGAAGATTTTCTCCATCAATCCTGCTTGGAGAAAGACCAGCAAACCAAAACCAAAGAGGATAAAGGCTGACCCACCCAAAAGGAGAGTGAAGGCGGATAGATAAAGAACCATCACGATGAGAAAGAGAATGGCTAACATGAGGAAGAACCAAGGAAAGTTAAAACTTGCCAAGATAAGCCCTTTTTGCAGCACTTCTTTCCAAGACAAATCATAGCGCGCAGCGATGGGATAACTAGCCAGCATCACCAGAGTGAGGAAGATGAGAATCCCCAAACAAATAGCTTTCACAATCTGGAAAGGCAAAGTTGTCTGTCCCCAGAAAAGATAGAGGTCTAAAAGACTTAGCAAAACTATGCACAACTCCAGCAAACCTAACTGGAAACCCAGTTTCAGATTTTGCTTGAAAGCTCTCAGATAGGTTCTGAAAACAGGTACTCGCCTGCTTCTCTTAATCTCAAACATGGTTTGGTAGAGGCTGATTTTTGCCACTCCAATCGTCACGATGGGCAAACAAGAGACAACAAAAAGAAGATTGGCTGTCACGATATCCAAGACCTTCTCACTGAAACGCATGAGAAAATTATCTGTATCAAATGCTGCCTTGATAAGGCTTACTCCTTTTTGTGCCATGTTTGCTCCTCCTGATTCTTTTAATCAATCAAAATTTTAAAGAGATACTTGCGAACTTTTTCTTCCATCCCTGCGTAGCCATTTGGCTGGTGAGGTTCTCCTGGGAAGAAAATCGCAAAATTGTGATAGCCCAACAAGAGTGGGTATTTTTCATGACAATGGACAAAGCCAATGTCGCTCGCTTCGTTGAATGCTACTGCTTCGTCTTTGATACGTGAACCGTAGCTCGAATATTCATGTCCTTCTACCAGCAAATGCAAGTCTGCATAGTTCTTATGATGCTCAAATTGATCATTTTCAGCCTGATTGAGGACATTTTCCTGCACAACTAGAAAGACCTTGTCCCCGTCAATCTCATACTTACCGAGTTCGAAAGAATCCTTACGGTGCTGATAGAGATAGTCGATAGCCTTGTCTAGATTAGGATGGATTCCCTTGTAAAAGGCGATGTTTTTCAAATCGTCAAAAATCATACTGTTTCCTTCGTTTCTGATAGTTACTATTTTTCAGTTTCGAATTATCCTTTCTCTATTTCCCTGTAATAGTGCGGACGGAAGCAAATTCCTTCGGTATTTCATTCCTAATTTTTGAGCCTTTTGCTCTTTCATCGTCAGTCTCAAAAATTCCGTCTAAGATAAGCGTAAGATTCTTATCTTAGATCCCACTAAAGCGGAAAATAGCCACCATAAAACGAACCTACTCTAACTAGTATCATGAAAAGAGTTCATTCTTAAGTTTATAAGTGTCTGACAAAACTTCACGAAGTAACTGTATACTCTCCATTTTGTAGACACTTATGAAACTATATTTCCATAGCATGTCAAGACCACTTCTGCAATCTTGATACACTAATTTACTTTTCTTATCCTTTAACAGCTCCCATAGTAATACCCTGAGTGAAGGATTTTTGGAAGACAAGGAAGACGGTTACGATTGGCACGGCTGCAAGAGCTGCACCCGCCATGATCAAACCATAGTTGGTTGCCATTTCGGCCTGCATGGTCGCAACCCCGAGTGAGATAGTCAAGTTTTGACGTGAAGTCAACATAACCAACTGCATAAAGTAGTCGTTCCAAGTATTGATGAAGGTAAAGATTGCAAGGGCTGCAAATCCTGGTTTCACAATAGGGAAGGCTACGCTCCAGAAGGTACGAATTTCACCACAACCGTCGATTTTAGCTGATTCAAGCAATTCTGTCGGGATGTTTTCACTGAACTGTTTCATGAGGAAGACCCCAAATGGCCATCCGATCAAAGGCAGGATAACTGCCCAAAGAGTATCGTGAATTCCCATGAAGTTGACGATACGTACCAATGGTACAAGGACAACTTGTTTTGGAAGAGCCATGGCAGCGATAAAGACTGCAAAAAGAATGCGCTGACCATAGAAACGTTTTTTAGCCAAGACATAACCTGCTAGAGAAGAAGTTGCACAGACTAGGAACATGGTTACCAGTGAGATAAATACAGAGTTCCACATCCACTGCATAGCAGGGTTTTGCACCATGAGTTGTTGGAAGTTCTCCATGGTTGGCATTTTAGGGAACCACTGTGGCGGAATCATAATGGTATCAGGCTGTGATTTGAAGGCCCCTGTCAAGATCCAGTAGAATGGAAAGATGAACAGTACGGTCAACAAGAGCAAGATAATCGTTGAAATAACAGTGAAAGCTGTTAAGGGTTTCTTTTGTGTAGGTTGCATAACTGTCTCCTTTCTTTAGTATTCTACGTCGTTTCCGAGGATCTTGAATTGAGCAAAGCTGACAATGGCAATCATCACTGCCAAGAAGACACCGATGGTATTTGCATAGCCGTATTCTGTCAATTGGAAGGCTTTTTCATAAAGGTAGTACATGAGTGTACTTGTTGAATAGTTTGGACCACCAGAAGTCAACAACTGAATCAAGGCGAAACACTGGAATGAGTTGATGGTTGTAATGATCGCGATGTAAAGAGTTGTTGGAAGAAGGCTAGGCCATTTGATCTTCCAGAAGACTTGAAACTCAGTCGCACCGTCTACACGCGCTGCTTCAACAAGTGAGTTGTCAATATTCCCCATGGCAGCGATATAAAGGATAATCGGTTGACCAACAGATGTTGTCAAAAGGATAATCATAATCGCTAGCAAGGCCCAGTTTTTGTCACCCAGCCAAGAAATGTTTTGGCTGATGATGTGGCTTGACTTAAGGACAAAGTTTAGAATCCCTGATAGGGGGTCATAGATCCATTTCCATACAACCGTTACGGCAACACTACCTGTAACTACAGGAAGGAAGAAGACGAAACGATAGAAAGAACGGGCAATGGCATTTTGATGATAGGTTTGAGATGCTACAAAGAGCGAGAAGAGAACCACAATCGGAACAGATCCAATAACCAGGATAACGGTATTGATCAAAGACTTCATAAAGACAGGGTCTTTAAACATGCGAATGTAGTTGTCAAAGCCTACAAACTCAAATTTAGTCATGGAGTAGTTAAAGAAACTTGTAATGAATCCCATAATCATAGGAGCCAAGACAAAGATGACGAAGAAGAATAACACTGGTGCTAGGAAAGCGTAGGAAATCACTGTTTCCCGCATACGAATTTTATTGACTTTCACAGTCGGCACCTCTCTTTCAAATAGAATAGTTTTTGATTTTCTTGAACTGTTTTAAAACCAAAATGAAATTTTTTAAGATTCGCTTATGTAAGAACTTCATTTTAATTTCGTGACAGTTCCTACCATTTCAAACAAAAGTCCCCCTTTTCTTACACCATAGTGCACAGGGAAAAGGGGGGAATCAATCTGACTTAGTGCTTATTGTTTTGTAGCTTTTTTGATGGTTTCGTTAGCTTTTTCAGTGAAGGCTTTCAAAGCATCCGCTGGTTTTTCGTCACCATTTGATACAGATTGCAACATTGGGAACCAAAGTGTTCTCATTTCAGCAAATCCATCGATAGTGTTGTAGTATGGTGAGTAGTATTTAGTCCAGCCACTGATTGTTTCCATACGTTTGTCTTCATAAAGTTTGCCAAATGAAGTACGAACTGGGAAGGCACCTGTACGAACTACGTCTTTAGGACCCCATTCTTTGTCATCTGCGATGAATTGAACGAATTTCTTAGCAGCTGCGACTTTCTTGTCGTCTTTGTTGTTAAATACTGCAAATCCGTTTACAAGGTATTCAAGAGATGGTTTACCTGAGTCTGATGGGAATGGTACTTCTACCACATCTACCTTACTTGCTTCCAAGAGTTTCGCTTGGATACCGTTTTGAGCTGGTGCCCAAAGGATTGTGTATGAAGTTTGACCGTTGGCAAAGTTTTGGATGTCTGCCCCACCGTCAAATTGTGAACCATTGTTCAACAAACCGTCTTTGATCCAGCTAGCAGCTTTTTCAAGACCTTTGACGAATTTAGGATCGTCTGTTGTATATTTGGTTACGTCTTTGTCTGTTACAGAACCGCCATAAAGGTTTGCAACGAAGGCACGTGTTCCTTGGTCTCCCCCTTGACCAGAACTGAACAATGAACCTGGTGTATAGCCTTTATCTTTAAGCGCTTTCAAAACTTTTTCAAAGTCATCAGTTGTCCAACCTTCTTTTACAAGGTTTGCAACTCCAGCATCTTCCAACATTTTCTTGTTCATAGCCATGTAGAATGGAGCTGAACTGATTGGATACATGTAAGCTTTATCTCCAGCCTTACTTGCTTGTACGATGTTTTCGTTGTTGACATCTTTGACGAATTCGTCTGTGAAGAGGTCGTTCAACTCAGCCAATTTACCATTTTTACCGTATTGGATGATACGCCCTGGTGCGTCAAAAAGTACGTCTGGCGCTGTTCCTGCTTCGATGGCTGTTGTAATCTTTTCAGGACCTGACTTGAAGTCGATGGTTTCCAATTTCACTTTTACATCTGGATTTGCTTTTTCAAAAGCTTCGATGATTGATTTTTCATAAGTTCCAACACCGTCACCCGTTTTTTCTTGTGTGAAGACTGGGAATGCCCACCAAGTGATTTCAGTTTTTCCGCTATCGCTACTAGAGCTTCCAGCATCTTTACTTCCACCAGAGTTACCACAAGCCGCAAGGCCAAGAATCGCAGCACCCGCAAGTACTGTACAAGCTAGTTTTCTAAATTTCATTTGTATTCTCCTAATTGATAAGCGTATCCATATTGGATAATGAGTTCTTTAGATTTGTATACGTTTTCATTTTATCCGACGCATCGACCACTCTCCTCTTTTTTGAGATTGTGTTATTTAAGACCGGCAACAAAGCGTTCCGTAATCTCTTTTGGTCTAGTAATCGCACCACCAACAACGATGCCTCGCACCCCATATTCAAGGATTTGTTTGGCTTGTTCTGGTGTATGAATCTTCCCTTCAGCGATGACATCCACGCCGGCATCGCAGAGTTTTTTGATTAGTTCAAAGTCTGGACCATCTACCTTAGGACTATAAGAGGTATAACCTGATAGGGTTGTTCCAACAAAATCAATCCCTGCTTCGACCGCTGCTATTCCCTCTTCAAAGGTACTGGTATCAGCCATTAAGAGTTGATGCGGATACTTTTCTTTGACTTGTCGAATAAAGTCTTGGATTTCCAAACCGTCGTAACGTTCACGTTTGGTACAATCCAGAGCAATGACCTCAATGTCTAGTTCAGCCAGTTCATCAACTTCTCTCATCGTAGCTGTAATGAAAGGCTCCTGTGGCGGATAGTCACGTTTGATAATCCCGATAATCGGGAGTTTCGTAACCTCCTTAATCTCCTTGATATCGCGAACACTGTTTGCTCGGATACCGACTGCTCCACCTTGCTCAGCCGCTTTGACTAGCAAGGGAATGACTCCTCCCGCTTCTGTATAAAGCGGTTCGTGAGGAAGTGCCTGGCAAGAGACAATGATTCCATCTTTGATCTGTTCAATCAAGGCTTCTTTGCTGATCTGTGGCATCCTCTTTCCTCCCTTTCTTTCTTCTATGGGCTTATTATATATCATTTGTTAAGCGCTTTCAATAGCTTGTGGTAGAATAGATTTCAGTTTCAAAACTATTTTATAGAACAGACTATCCTGAAAGTAGTTTCAGACTTCTTATGATTTTGAATCAACCTGAATGTCGTCAAAAAAGATAGCAGGCTGAAAAACCTGCTACCTCTTCTGAGACCTACTCAAAAAGCTTTTACTTATTATTCTTTTCTCTTCTTGCCAAATGCAAACAAGGATAAAAGAACACCTGCAAGACCAAGGGAAATCAGTGAGTTTGTTTCCTTGCTTCCCGTATTCGGAAGTTCATCTTGTTTAGCTGCTGGCGCTTGATAGGTCACATCCTGGCCTAGAGACAATTTGTTGTCTGCAGCTGCTAATACTAGATTAGTGTCTCCCTTGTACTCTGGCACTTCATGGACTGCTGCCTCAACGCCATTGACTCCACCCTTATACTCTGGCAGGTCATTTGAAGCTGCCAAGACAAAGTTAGCACCTCCTCTATATTCCGGAAGCTCGTTTGAGGCTGCTAGAACTGCATTGACTCCACCCTTGAACTCTGGAAGTTCATGGACTGCCGCCTCAACAGCGTTGACCCCACCTGTAAATTCAGGCTTTTCAACCGTTGGCGCTGCTTCTTCGCCTACTGTTGATAATGGACCGGTGTACTCTGGCATCTCTGCCACTGGGGCTTCCTCAGCATTGACACCACCTGTGAATTCTGGTTTTTCTACTGTTGGAGCTGGTACTTCACCTACTGTTGCCAATGGTCCAGTGTACTCTGGTATCTCTGCCACTGGGGCTTCCTCAGCATTAACACCACCTGCGAACTCTGGAACCTCATGGATAGCAGCTTCACTGCCATTAATACCATCGCTTAGTTTAGAGCCAGCTAAAGAAACTGGTAAATTGTGCATGCTTTCAATTGCACCCTCAGCTAGACCTGTAATTCTTTGACCCATATCCTCTGGATCTATTGTGAATAGGAGAGTTTTTGTATCGTATTGGGTCATGAAGGTTGCTGTCTTGCCATTTGCCAATTGAAGGGTCGGAGCCTTGTTGACCAATACTTCCGAATCGAACTCCATGGCAATAATACCTGGCCATTTTTGGATAGCATATTTTACTTTTGCTTCTTTAGGAGAAATTCTGTCTTTGCTTAAGAAATCCCAGTTGAATTTCTTATAGGATAAAGTATAATCGTTTTGGTTGCCATCCGCATGCTCATAAAGCAAACCATATTCGCCATTTCCGAGTTCTTGGAGCGAGTTGTAGGCAAACTTACCACTTTGTATAGGATTGTGTTTCAGCCATGTCAACTCACCATTCTCCTCAACACGAGCCAGGTGAACCAAACCATTGTTGCGCCCAGGACCACCAGCATTGCTGAGTAGAATGTATTCCTTGCCTTCATGCATGGTGTGAATAGCGGACATTTGAACATAAACGTCTTTTACTTGAGGATAACGTTTGATTTCTTTATCCCACGTTGCTCCCCCATCATGACTGGTCGCAACCTGAAGATCACCAGTCAACCCACGCATAAAGAGCTTGAGATCTCCATTATTCAACTGAACAACAGTTGACTCCGTATTTTGGGCGCCTGGATTATTCATGGTTGAAGAGTGAATGGTTTGGTTGCCTACTGGACGGTTATCATTAACTGCTTCCCCTGCTTGCCATGTTTCACCATGATCATCTGAATAAATTACACGAGATGATTGAGAACCACTTAGGTAGGAAACGTTGTTTGTTGTATAAACTGGAATCACCAGTCTTCCCTTATGAGGCCCTGTACGCAAGGCAATCCCAGTACCAGGTCCAGTTCCTAGGAAGTGCATCCAATCTTTCCGAATCCCATGAGTAATATCTTTTGGTGCAGACCAAGTCTTTCCATCGTCATCACTGTAGGACATCCATAGGTAGTTGGTATTGGAAACTCTAAAAATATTCTTCTCGCTATACTCAAAATAAATATTTCCGATTAGCTCATTCCCTTTATACAAATCTCCCTTATCGCTGTAGGCTGGTTTTTTAGGGTCAACGACGACGCGATAATCTGTCTTTCTATTTTGAGGGTCGAAAACCTCTCCGTTTTCTCGAATCGTATAGCGACCTGATTCTCCTTGCTTATATAAAACTTGATAAACTTTATCTCCCACTTGTTCATAAGCTTTCGGAGCTTGCCCCGGCAATGAAAATACTGCCTTACTTTCAAGGAACATGTCATAAATTGCAAAAATTCTCTTTGTTTCAGGGTCTTGCACCAAGGCCATATCAATATTAACTGGAGATGGCCAATCTGCATGTTTAGCGTGCTCATTGTCACGAGGATTTGAGATTACGATTCGGTCTCCCCATGTTTTTCCATTATCTGAGCTGCGACGAACAACCATCCCAATATCTCCCCAGTCAGAATGGTGCAAACGTCTTTCATCCGTTCCTGCAATCAGCGTTCCTTTATCTGTCTTGAGAAGAGCTGGGATACGATAACTCTTGATACCATCTTTATTTGGTTGATTGTTCCTACCACCTTCAAAGACGTCTTCTTTCTCAGTGACTTTTGCTCCCTCAGGAAGTTTCTGTTCCAATTCACCTCTTTCAAATAATTGACTCCGTGTTTGAACTTCGTCTGGGCTTAAAGCACGATCGTAAACAGTTAGGTTTCGAACTTGTAGGTTTGATGCCCAAACTGTTTTATTGCCCCGTTTGGTTGCTCCAAGTTGAGCTTGATTAACATCTGGCATATCTTTGACGAAGTTACCAGATTTGAGACTTGTTCGAGATAAGACACCGTTCACATAGAGACGAACTCGACCATGAGGTAACTCCGCTGTCGGTTGTTCAACAGTAAAGGTCACGGAATTCCATTGTCCAGGGCGAACTTTCAAAGGAGCATCTGTATACTTATCATAGAACTGCTCTCCGTTAGCGCCACGCCCTTCAATAAGAGCTGTATTATCAAGGACCGACATAGTAAAGTACTCATTTTCCTTGGTTTCACTGGATACCGAGAAGAGATTGTAAAAGCGTGGAGATGATGCATCTGGTTTGAACTCCATATGAACCGTAGCATTTTTTAGTTGCTTTAGTTTTTCTAGTTCATTTGATAAATCAACTCTCTGACCATTTGCTGCATTGGTTTCAACATCTTCTTTTTCAAGGACAGGATTAGCATTTTTTAAATCTCTTGAGTAATAGTCACGAGGAATAGCCCCCTGATCCTCTGATTCCTCTTCCTTATTTGCTTCTTCTGCAGGGGTTTCGGTAGAGGATGGGGTTTCTGATTCTGCACTCTCATTTTTTTTCAAATGATCTTGGTCCACCTCAACGCCATTGTCTTGAGCTGCTGCCAATTTACCAGCCAAATCCTTATCCAAATGAGCAAGATCTCCCGAGGACACTTCTTTTGGCAACTCTGATAAACCTTGACCAGGTTCGACAGTTTCTGTATTGGCCCCTGCTGCATTGGCTTGCTCTTGGGCTAAGACTGGATTTACTCCAAATACTACTGTACCAATCACTACAGATGCCGCCCCAACTGCAAATTTTCGAATTCCGTATCGCTGTTTCCGATCTAAAGATTTGTAATTCATGTTTGTCCTTTCATTTTTCATAAAATAAAGCGCTTTCTTTTTCTTTAAAAATTTTTATTGTCTCTTCAAGAGACAAGTTTTACAAGAAAATATCCAACTTAATGAGAGCTCCCAATCCTCTCCCATTTTCTGCTGAGCCATTCTTTAAGCATCCAGCAGCCTTTTTCCTCCTTTCACAAGTGACTTTTCCTTTATTATACAATAAAGTCTTATATTTACATCTGTGTTCCCACAGAATAGATTTTACTTTTAAGAATATTTTAATATTTTAAATTTTCTAAAAGTACTTTCAGGTTTTGGACATAAAAAGAGAGCTCCTGGGCTCTCTCATTCATCATTTCACATATTTAAAAGGAATCTCACTGCCGCAGAGCCAGTTATAAACTTGGTCATTGACAAAAACATTCATGGCTTCGTGAGCATACTCAGGCATGATGCGATAGGCCTTGTCGCAAGTTAGGCGATTGTAAATCGCAAACTGGGTAATAGGATAGCAAACATCGTCGTCCAAGCCCGTAATCATCTTGACCTCACCCGTGATACGATGGGCAAGATTTTTCACATCGATATAGGCAAGGGTCGCCATGATTTCCTCCTCTGTTTCATGGAAGGGATCGTGGAACTTGAAATATCGGAAGAGTTCATCATAGGCTTCACTGGTATTGCCAATCTCAAGCACTCGTCTAAAGTCTGACAAGAAGGGATAGATGGCAACTGTTCGCTGAATCCGAGGATTGAGAGCAGCTGCAACCAAAGCTAAAGCCCCTCCTTGTGAGGCACCATAACTAGAAAGTCTTTTCTCATCCACCTGAGGCAGACTAGCAACGATTTCAACCAACTGGTAAATATCCAGATAAACATCCTTATAAAAGAGATGTTCCCGACCTTCCACAGCACCACGGATGATATGCCCCTTCACCGTATTTCCTAGTGGAGAGCGCAAGCCGTCTTGCGAATAGCCCGACTGGCCCCGCACATCCATGGAAACAACACCGTAACCAGCCACAGTATAGGCCAGCATGTCGGCCCAGTCCCAGCCACGTCCCATATAACCATGGAAATGGAAGATTAGCGGAACCTTCTCCTCAGTCTTTGGAAGGACGACACGCGCATAAACCTTGCCTTCATTGGTTCCTTCAAAAGTGAGCTCATAGCACTTGACTTGAGGAATATGGAAATCTCTTTCCTCCAACTGGTAGGCTGGAAGAGATGAAACTTTTTTGACCTCTTCATCCCAGAAAGCATCAAAGTCTTCTGGAATCTCATCCCGTCCTAGATAGGTCTTGATTTCTTCTAACAAAGTTGGATTTTTCATAGCATGCTCCTTTAGTTTTGTAATCGCTATCATAACTCTAGCATATCTAGGAAGGCAATGCAAGAAAGAACGGTAAACAGAAAGTGATTTTAGATTCTCTTTCCTCAAACCTATCGTCTGAAAGTAGTTTTAAAAATAAAAAGAGCGTTTCCGCTCTTTGTTTATCAATAGGTGCTAGCTCCTTTCTCTAGTTTGACGGTTTGGAATTTTTTTTGGTAGCTTACTTTAATCGTCATGTGAGAGTCCTCGTTTCTTTTTGATGACTCTAGTATAAGACCCAAACCTAAAAGCTAGCTTATAGATTTCTTAGAAAAGGCTTAATCCAGATGTTCTCTTTTTTCTAGGTGGAGAGCAATCATGCGCCATTCTGGATCCTCTTGCCAGTCTTCTATCGAACTAATGTAGCTGGCAATCTTTCTAGCTTCTTCTAAAATCGGAAAATCTTCAATAATATCCGCCACTTGAAACTCTGGTAACCCAGACTGTCTGGTTCCAAAAATCTCACCAGAACCACGCATTTTCAAATCTTCCTCCGCAAGGATAAATCCATTGGTCGTTTCTGTCATGATGCGCATGCGATACTTCCCAGAGTCCGTCTTGGGATTAGCTACAAGAACAGCATAGGACTGCTTGTCACCCCGACCGACACGACCTCTGAGCTGGTGAAGCTGACTGAGACCGAACCGGTCGGCATCCATGATGATCATAACGGTCGCATTGGGAACATTGACCCCGACCTCGATAACCGTCGTCGAAACCAGAATATCCGTTTTTTGCTCTTTGAATTCCTGCATGATCTGGTCTTTTTCATCACTCTTCATCTTACCATGTAGAAGAGCTACTTCAGCCTTGCCGGCAAAATGAGCTGTCAACTCCTCAGATAAGGCAATGGCATTTTTCAAATCCAAAGCTTCAGATTCTTCAATCAAGGGAGAGATGACATAGGCTTGAGAACCTTTTTGAATTTCTCCCTCTAACCAAGTCAAGACCTGAGGCAGCTGCTCATGCTTAATCCAGCGAGTTACAATAGGCTTCCGCCCTGCTGGCATCTGGTCAATAATGGAAACATCCATATCGCCAAAGGCTGTGATAGCAAGCGTCCGTGGAATAGGAGTCGCCGTCATCATGAGAACGTCAGGATTGTCCCCTTTTTCCCGTAAAATACGCCTTTGCCCCACACCAAAACGATGCTGCTCATCGATGATAATCAAACCAAGGCGAGCATAATCCACTCCATCTTGTATCAGAGCATGGGTTCCGATAATCAAATCAGCCTCACCCTTGGCAATGGTCTCCAAGACTTCTCTTTTTTCTACAGCTTTCAAGGAACCTGTCAAGAGAGCCAGTTTCAAGTCTGGAAAAAGGTTCTGTAAACTCTCAAAGTGTTGCTCTGCTAGGATTTCTGTCGGTACCATGAGAGCTGCCTGATAACCAGCCGTCACCGCCGCAAACATGGCCAGGCCAGCGACCACTGTTTTTCCGCTCCCCACATCTCCTTGCAGGAGACGATTCATGTGGTGGTCGGACTTCATGTCGGCCAAAATTTCCTGCAAACTCTTTTCCTGAGCTTGAGTCAGGGCGAAAGGCAGATTTTCTTTAACGGCTGTCACTTTTTCCTGAGACCAATTCAGAACCAGACCGCTTCCCTGAACTCTGTTTTCAGACTTGAGCGTCTGCAATTGCATTTGGAAGTAAAAGAGTTCCTCAAACTTGATCCGACGAAGGGCCTGCTTGTATTCTGCCAAATCCTTAGGAAAATGCATAGCACGGACAGCCTGGCAACGGGACATGAGTTTGTATTTATCAAGTAAAGACTGGGGAAGATTTTCCTCTATCAAGAGGTCCAATCCCTGATCAAAAGCTGTCTTAATGACCTTAACCAGACTGGCCTGACTGATTCCCTGAGCCAGACGATAAACAGGTTGGAGGTCATCTTCCACCTGAGCCAGAACCTTCATCCCAGTCAGACTGGCCTTGGCACGGTCCCATTTCCCAAAGACAGCAAGAGTTGCTCCCAATTCTATCTTATCTGCTAGATAAGGCTGGTTAAAGAAGTTCACCGCAAAAACGACTTCTCCCTGCTTGAGGCTAAAACGCAGGCGATTGCGCTTGAAACCATAATACTGGACACTAGCGGGGGTCACGACTTGACCAGACAGAACCGCCTTCTCCCCGTCTTCTAGTTCCAATACTTGCTTGGTCTTGAAATCTTCATAACGGAAAGGAAAGTAGAGCAAGAGATCTTGCAAGTTTTCAATTCCTAGTTTGGCGTATTTCTCTGCTGACTTTGGTCCCACACCAGGTAAGACATGCAAGGGTTGGTGTAGATTCATGCTCCACTCCTTTCTTTTTAATAATATTCTCTCGGAATGCGGTCGCTGAGGAGGCAAACCACCTCATAATTAATGGTTCCACGGTAGGCAGCTACCTGAGTAGCTGTGATTTCCTTGTCGCCGTTAGAACCAATTAATGTTACTTTTGTTCCTAGCGGATAAATCTTAGGCAGACGAATGGTGATTTGGTCCATAGATACTCGTCCGACGATTGGGCAAGCTTGGCCATCTACCAAGACAGAGAAATTCTGCATGTCTCGTGTCCAACCATCCGCATAGCCGATTGGCACCGTCGCAATGACTTGCTCACTATCCGCCTGATAAGTCGCTCCATAGCCCATGCAAGTTCCAGCTGGAACTGTCTTGACATGGACCAAGGCAGACTCCAAACTCAAGGCTGGAGTCAAATCATAGGGTAAGTTCAAAACCTCTCCACTTGGGTTGAGACCATACATAGCGTCTCCCATACGGACTGCATTGAAAATAGTCTCTGCATGCCAGAGGGTCGTTGCCGAGTTGCTGGCATGAACCAGTTCTGGAACTTCCTTCATACTTGCCAAAATAGCTTTAAATCGTTCTAACTGGGTATTAAAGTAACTATCTGATTCTTCATCTGCAGTAGCAAAGTGGGTAAAAATCCCCTCAACGCGAGCACCGTGTTGTTGGAGCAAGGCTTGAGCCTGCTCAGCCTCGCTGGAATCTCGGAAACCAATCCGTCCCATCCCTGAGTCAATCTTGAGGTGAACCGATAAGCCAGATAAATCTGTCTCCCTAACTAACAGCGCTTGAATCCACTCCAATCCTGCCACTGTCAAGGTGATATCGTATTCTTTAGCAAGAGAAACAGCTTCGATTTCAGAAACTCCTAAAATGAGGAGTTTCTTGCTTATACCTGCTTGACGCAACTCGATAGCTTCATCAATATTGGAAACGCAAAATCCATCAACATCATCTTGAATAGCTGTGGCAACAGCTACTGCCCCATGACCATAGGCATTGGCCTTGACCACTGCCCACTTGAGCGTCCCTTGTGGGATATGAGCCCCCATTTGCTGAATATTTTTTCGAATAGCTCCCAGATATATCAGAGCCTTGGTCGGTCTATGTGGACTAGCTTTCATGATTTTCCTCCAAAATGACACTGGCTGTCACAAACTGCTCTGTGTGGCTGATTGATAGCCAAATCTTTCCTGAAAATGGTACCTGACTAAAATAGGGAGCCCCTTGTTCGTTGTTCAAGACTTCCAAATCCTGAAAGGTCAGTTTGCCAATTCCTGTTCCCATAGCCTTGGAAAAGGCCTCCTTAGCCGACCAGCGGCCTGCCAAGTATTCGATCTGTCTGCGCCCTTTGAGACTGGCAAAACGCTCCATTTCTTTAGGGGTCAGCACGCGCTTAGCAAAGCCTTCACGTCGTGTAACTGCGTTTTCTATCGAAGCCAATTCTTCGATGTCAATTCCGTGTCCAACTATCATACTCATAAAAGGAGCTGAGATTCCCCCAACTCCATCCTTTTCACTTATTTTGTTAAGGTAGTATAAATTTCTTCTACCAAAGCTACTGTATTTTCCCAACCTAGACAAGGGTCAGTTATGGAGCAACCAAAGACCTCTGGTTGATTTTGGCGACCGTCTGCTAGGTAAGATTCGATCATAAAGCCTCGAACCGTCTTTTTAATCTTTTCATTCCAGTCACGATTCAGCAAGGCTTGACGAACAATGCGAATTTGTTCCATATACTGCTTGCCTGAATTGTCATGATTGGTATCGATGATAATGAAAGGATTTTCAAGTCCCATAGTCTCATAGCGATTGATGGCATTTAAGAGGGTTTCATAGTAGAAATTGGGTTCATTTTTACCATATTCGTTCATGGCACCACGAAGGATAACGTGGGCCAAAGGATTTCCTGAAGTTTCCACTTCTTGGCCATGGTAAAGGAAGGTTTGCTTGTTTTGAGCCGCATAGATGGCATTAAACATGACCCCAAGGTTCCCAGATGTTGGATTTTTCATCCCAACCGGAGCATCAATCCCAGAGGCTACAAAGCGGTGTTCTTGGTCTTCCACTGAACGAGCCCCTACAGCATGGTAGCTGACCAGGTCATCAACCAAAACGAGATTTGACGGATAAAGCATCTCATCAGCTGTTGTCAATCCAGTTTCGGTAATCACTCGGTAGTGTAGCTGACGAACAGCCTGCAAACCATTGATGAGACTAGGCGCTTCGCTGGTATTTGGTTGATGAATCATGCCCTTATAGCCGTCTCCATTGGTACGAGGTTTAGCCGTATAGACACGCATCACGATAAAGATTTTATCCGCAACTTTTTTCTGCAAGTCGGCTAAGCGACGAGCATATTCAAGCACTGCTTCTTCATTGTCTGAAGAGCAAGGCCCCATCACCAAAAGGATTCGGTCGTCCTCACCCGAGATGATGGCTGCTAACTCTCTATCGCGGGCTTCTTTCTTTCGCAAGGCTTCAGGTGACAACTGGGTTGCAGCCTTGATTGCTTCAATATCAATTTCTTGACCTTTTTCAATAAATGCCATCTTACTCTCCTAGCGTTTGGTAAATTTCGCGAACAAGTGCTTCTGTGTTGTCCCATCCTAGACAAGGATCCGTGATAGACTTACCAAAAACTTCTGGCTCATTTTGACGTCCATCTTCTAGATAGGACTCAATCATAAAACCACGAACATATTTTTTGATTTTCTCATTCCAGTCACGGTTAATCAAGGTCTGACGAACGATACGGATTTGATCCATGTATTGCTTGCCTGAATTGTCATGATTGGTATCGATGATGATAAAGGGATTTTCCAAGCCCATCTTTTCATACTGATCAATGGTATCCATCAAATTGTCATAGTAGTAGTTGGGAATATTTTTCCCATATTCATTCAAGGCACCGCGAAGAATGGCGTGGGACAATGGATTCCCTGTTGTTTCCACCTCTTTACCGAGGAAAAGGAAACTCTGTTTATTTTGCGCTGCGTAAATCCCATTAAACATAACATTGAGATTTCCAGATGTGGGATTTTTAAATCCTGTCGAGAAATCTGCTCCACTCGCTACAAAACGGTGCTGTTGATCCTCTACAGAACGAGCTCCAACAGCCATATAAGAAATCAAATCATCCACCAGCGGAAGATTTTCAGGATAAAGCATCTCATCCGCTGTTGTCATTCCCGTCTCGGTAATTACACGATAGTGGAGCTGGCGAACAGCCTTGATCCCATTGATCAAACTAGGAGCTTCTGTCGCATTTGGCTGATGAATCAAGCCCTTATAACCATCCCCATTGGTACGAGGTTTAGCTGTATAGACACGCATGACCATAAAAATACGGTCTTTGACCTCTTCTTGCAAAGCAGATAGACGCTTGGCATACTCGAGAACCGCCTCTTCGTTATCAGATGAACATGGTCCAATCACCAAGAGAATACGCTGGTCTTCCCCACGGATGATGGCTTCCAATTCCTGATCACGTTGATTTTTTCTCGCAAGAGCCGCTCCCTCTAATTTAGACAAGGCGCGAACTTCTTCAATGTTAATTTTAGGACTTTTAGCTTTAAATACCATGATTCATCTCCTTATAAAGCAAACGGACACCAAGCAAAAAATGATTTTTACCAGGTATCCGCCTGTATCTTATCTCATATTATTGTCTCTTACCATGACAGTTCTTGAATTTCTTACCTGATCCACATGGGCATTGGTCGTTTCGTCCGATTTGGCTCAAGTCCAAATCTTCTGGAAGACTTGCCTGCTGCGCTGCGATATTACGAGTCGCAGTTGTACTGATATTGTGTTCAGTTTGCGGACGTTCTTGTTCATGGATTTGTGCTTTCATCATCAAACGGGTCACATCGAATTCAATCGATCCAATCATGTCGTTAAACATGCGGAAACCTTCTGCTTGATATTCTACAACAGGGTTGTTTTGAGCATATCCACGAAGACCAACAGCATTTCGTAACTGGTCAAGAGCATCAATATGGTCTGTCCACTTGTTGTCTACAACACGTAGAATCAAGACTTTTTGGAATTCTTTCACTGCATCTTCGTCACGAAGCTTAGCAACTTGGCTGTCATAGACTTTCAAGGCACGTTGGAAAAGTTCATCTTTGATAGCTTGGTCTGACAAACCTGCAAGATCTGAACGGCTAATTGAATCTTCTGGAAGCAAGTTATACTTAGCAAAGTTCAAGATCGCTTCCAATTTTTCATCTTCTTTCGAACGAGCATGTGCATCCACGATACGTCCAATGGTACGACGAATCATAGCATGGATTTCTGGTGCCAAGTCACGATCTGCAGTAATGACATCATAACGTTGTGCATAAATAATCTCACGTTGTTCACGCATAACATCATCGTATTGAAGGACTTGTTTACGAGTATCGTAGTTGTTTCCTTCGACACGTTTTTGAGCTGCTTCAACCTGACGCGTCAACATGCGAGATTCGATAGCTTCGTCAGACATGTTGAGTCGTTCAAAGACACCTTTCAAACGTTCAGAACCGAAACGTTTCATCAAATCATCTTCAAGAGACAAGTAGAATTGTGACTCACCTGGGTCTCCTTGACGTCCTGAACGTCCACGAAGCTGATTATCAATACGGCGACTTTCGTGGCGTTCTGTACCAATGACGCAAAGTCCACCAAGTTCACGAACCCCTTCACCAAGCTTGATGTCGGTACCACGACCGGCCATGTTGGTCGCGATGGTAACGGCACCACGTTGACCAGCGTTCATGATGATTTGCGCTTCTCTGTAGTGGTTCTTCGCATTCAAGACTTCGTGAGGAACACCTGCTGCTACCAATTTCTTGGAGAGGAAGTCACTCGTTTCAACTGCAACTGTACCTACCAAGACCGGCTGACCTTTTTGGTGACGAGCTTTTACATCTTCAACTACAGCCTTAAACTTCGCATCAAGACTGGCATAGAGAAGGTCTGAGTGATCGATACGTTGGATTGGACGGTTAGTTGGGATTGGGATAACACGAATGTTGTAAATTTCACGGAATTCTTCTTCTTCTGTTTTACCAGTACCTGTCATACCTGCCAATTTCTTATACATACGGAAGAGGTTTTGGTAGGTAATAGAAGCTGAAGTCTTGGTCTCGTCTTGGATTGGCACACCTTCTTTTGCTTCGATGGCTTGGTGTAAACCATCAGAGTAACGACGACCTTCCATGGTACGACCTGTAAATTGGTCGACGATCAAGATTTCCTGCTCTTCACTAACCACATAGTCGATATCGAGAATCATGATATAGTTGGCACGGAGGGCATTGTCGATAAAGTGAGTAAGAGCTACATTTTCAATGTCGTAGAGATTTTCTAGTTTGAAGTAGCTTTCAGCCTTGTCAATACCAGAATCTGACAAACCGATCGTCTTAGACTGAACGTCAATGATATAGTCGTCCTTGTCCAAAGATTTCACGAAGTGGTCCGCCATATGGTAGAGTTGGCTTGTTTCAACTGCGTTGGCGCCTGAAACGATCAATGGTGTACGAGCTTCGTCGATCAAAATTGAGTCAACCTCATCGACCAAGGCATAATTGAGTGGACGTTGCACCATGTTTTCTGCACGAACGACCATGTTATCACGAAGGTAGTCGAAACCAATCTCTGAGTTGGTTGAGTAGGTAATATCACAAAGGTAAGCCTCTTTTTTCTCCATTGGAGATTTAGCTGCCAAGTTAATCCCTACTGACAGACCGAGCCATGAGTACAATTCACCCATTTCAGTCGCGTCACGTTCTGTTAGGTATTCGTTGACTGTAACTACGTGAACTCCTTTACCTGCAAGGGCATTGAGGTACACTGGCATGGTCGCTGTCAAGGTCTTCCCTTCACCCGTACGCATCTCTGGAACGTCACCATGGTGAAGAACAATCCCACCCATGACCTGAACCTTATAAGGGAAGAGCCCAAGGACACGTTTTGCAGCTTCACGAACTACTGCAAAAGCCTCATATAGCAATGAATCAAGTGATTCACCCTTGTTGTATCGTTCTTTAAATTCGTCAGTTTTTGCTTTTAGTTCTTCGTCTGACATTGCAGCCATTTGGCTCTCATAGTTAAGAACCTTATCAGCCATCTTTTCCAGACGACGAAGTTCTCCTTTATCATTTTCAATAATCGTTTTTAAAATATTAGCCATGATTTTCCTTACTTTTTATTCTGAATATTTTAGAATGTTCTTTTAATTTTAGCATATTTACCATTATTTTTCAAGAAAGAATCCTTAATTTACAACGGAAAAGGCCAGCTGAAATTCAGCTTTTTTTGCATCAATCTTCTGCGGCTCTTTTTTTGTTTTTTGTTCGAGATGCATGCTTGATGATCCAAGCACAACTTGGACTTAGCTCCTCCTTTTGCCAAGTTTGAAGAATCCTTTCAAACTTATCAGGATCTTCCTTGTACAAATCATTTAGATTATTGGCTACACTTTTTTGAATAGACTTATCTCTATCATCTTTTAGATTGGTCAGAATCGTGGTGAAATCCTCAAAATAATCCAATACCACGGTTTGTCTCTTAGCCCAAGGCAGACGGATACGCATGCATTCGCAGGCAAGTCTACGAACACGCAAATTTTCATCCCGACTCCATTCTAATAGCAAAGTCATTGTAGCCTTAGGATAGCGAGCCAGCAAAGGTCTCATAGAAAATTCTCCAGTAAATCGCTTGGTTAGTTCCTTACTAAAGGCCGCGCTCAATTCAAATTCCTTATTCCCATATAGCTCTACATATTTTCCGATTGGCCAAAGCCAATATCCTTCTGAGAACATACCTAAACCACCCTCTAACTCGGGACCCAAAATTTTCTCAAAAACCTTGAGAGAGTCCTCATAAGATAGGGGAAGACAATCTTTGATACTTTTAGCCAAGAGTTCTTGACGCTGGCTAAACTCCAACTCTTCCAAGTCTTTTTCTAACAACAACCTAAACTTTCGCTCATCAAAGGCAACGGACGCTTCTTTCAACCGTCGACTCAAATCCCTAGCATAAGCCAAGTCATAATAATCTTTTACTTTTTTAGCCATTTTCAAATCCCTTAATCTTCTTTTTACGGGACTTATTATATCATACAGACAGCCCGTCAACAAAATTATTTTTATATCTCCAACTATTTTAATAAGGAAGAAAAAAGGACTAGAAGCTAGTCTAGTCCTTCATTTGTTAATGTTTAATTTCCCAAGAATACAGGCAATATCCCAAAATACCAAAAGAGATTGATCCAGAAGGCCAAGCAAAAGATAATTCCAAAGATGAGAAGACTGAATTTTTTAATCAGCACGGAGTATAAGATAGATAAAACACCAAAAACCACAAAGAGTTTTCTCATAACGAAATAATATACTGAAACTCCTCCTATTTGCCAATCCCAAGGAAGGAAAAACATGAGGAACCAGAGAAAGCAAATCGTAAGAATAAATCTCTTGTAGTGCGCTTCAAGAAAGGCTTTTGTTTTCTCCATAGCAAACCTCCATTTGAGTCACTATCTCTTCCCTTTTATTATACCAAAAAAACCTGGAAAAAGCTTTCCAGGTTTGAGTTTGAAATCACTAGTCATACTAGAGAAATTCCTTTATTCATAGGCTGATTCACTTTATTGACTTGATGAAGATGTTCCAAAATCGACCTTAGGAACTGTCTTGGCTTCTTCTGTTTCTTTAAAGGTTTCAGCTTCTTTAAAGTTCATCATATTCGCAAAAAGCACGGTTGGAAAACTTCTCAACTTTTGATTGTACTCGGCTGCGACTTTATTATAATCCTTACGTGCTACAAAGATACGATTTTCACTGCCTGAAAGTTCGACCATTAGTTGCTCAACATTTTGATTGCTCTTGAGTTCTGGATAATTCTCCGTCAAGGAAATCAAGCGGGAAAGAGCAGAGCTCAATTCTCCCTGAGCCTTTTGGTTTTCTTCCGAAGTTACTGAGCTACTACCGATTTTAGCTCTAGCATCAGCAATCTTGGTAAAGACTTCGGTTTCATGATTCATTTGTCCTTTAACGGACTCCACCAAGTTACCAATCAAGTCCGAACGACGTTGGAGGGCTGTCGAGACATCGGCCTGAGCCTGCTCCACTTTAGTCTGTTCACCAACCAGACCATTATAGGTCGTCACTGCGGAACAACTTCCCAGAACTAGTAGTCCAAAAAAGATCGCCACTATTGAGAGAATTACTTTATTTTGTTTCATATCAAAACCTTAACACTTTCTTTTATAAACTTTTCTGAGAAAATACTCAGATTTTAAATCAATTTCCCAAACTTTGTTTTTATTTTTAATTAAGGAGTGAACTCTTGCAAAGGAGTCACCTTACTGAATGGAGAAATCGGTTTGAGCTATATACGATTACTCACCAGTCATCAGACGAACCGCCGCCATCAAAGCCACCGCCGTCCCAGCCTCCAGATGAGTCGGAGCCTGAGTCAGACCAAGAAGATCCTGAATCTGATGAGTCGCCGCCCCACCAGCCACCGCCAGAATCATCGCCATGTGAACCACCACCACGACCTCCAGATATAAATCCGATGATCATCACGATGAAGTAAATGAGAATTCCAAATCCGATAACTCCATCACTCGAACTGCTTTTTCGATGCCGTCTCGAAGAACTGCTCTCACCAGCATACCTTTCAAGTTCCCTTAAGCGACTAGAGTTGCTAGTGTAGCCGTAGCTACTTTTAGAACTTGAAGCAGTCGTACTCGATCCACTATAAAACATGTAGTTGAGATTGTTTGCTATAGAAAGAACTCCATTGCTGTAGTCTCCCTTTTGAAAGTAAGGTCGTGCTGTTTTCAAAAATCTATTGGTCTGATAGTCCGTGATCTTACTGGCCACATTATTACTGGTTTCAATCCGTGATTTTCTATCCTCAACAGCGACCACAATCAAGGCGCCGTTGTTGTCTCCCGAGTAGCCAATCTTCCAAGCTCTAGCTGTTTCGTTAGCTACAGTTTCGATTGTTTCTCCATCCAGGCTTTTCACAATGTAAACACCCATCTGGAATTTTTCTGCTTTTTGACTATTTACCTTATTCAAGCCTTGGATCAGTCTGATTGTATCATCAGTCAGATAGTGATTGGGATCATAGATTCCGTACTCAGGTTTTTCAGGTGCTGTGAATGCTGATAAGAAGAGAAAGACCATCAGCAACCCAAGCAAGCGAACCAACAAACTATGTTTAAATAATCTGCTTTTTTTCATAATAACCTCCCTGATAAAGGAAAATTGATTTAAGGAATTATAGCATTTTGATTTTTACAAAAAAAGTGCATTTTCATTACAAATAGATTACAAAATCTAGGAAAATGATTGAAATTTGATGACAGATTCTCCCCCAATTTGGCAGGTTCTTTTCTCCCCTTTTAGTATAGAAAAAAGAAGACTATGAAGTCTTCTTTTAGTTTATTTTTGTAGAAAAACAAGCAAGGTTTACTTGCGTTTTCTTGCAATCAAGTGAATCGGTGTTCCCTCAAAGACAAAGGCCTTGCGGATTTGATTTTCTAAGAAACGCAAGTAAGAGAAGTGCATGAGTTCTTCTTCATTGACAAAGATGACAAAGGTTGGTGGCTTGGTTGCCACTTGGGTAGCGTAGAAAATCTTGAGGCGTTTCCCTTTGTCTGTCGGTGTTGGATTGATAGCAATGGCATCCATAATGACATCGTTCAAAACTGCTGAAGGAATACGGGTGTTTTGGCTTTCACTGATTTGCTTAATCATCTCAGGCAGTTTATGGAGACGTTGCTTGGTCAAAGCTGATACAAAGACAATCGGTGCATAAGGCAGATATTGGAACTGCTCACGGATATCTTCTTCCCATTTCTTCATGGTGTGGTTGTCTTTTTCAAGAGTATCCCACTTGTTGACCACGATAATCATCCCTTTACCGGCTTCATGAGCAAAACCTGCGATACGCTTGTCGTACTCACGGATACCTTCTTCGGCATTGAGGACCATCAAGACCACGTCAGAACGGTCAATGGCACGCATGGCACGCATGACAGAATATTTCTCCGTATTTTCATAGACTTTACCAGACTTACGCATACCAGCTGTATCAATCATGGTAAACTCTTGTCCATCCGTATCTGTAAAATGGGTATCAATGGCGTCACGCGTTGTTCCAGCTACTGGACTAGCAATCACGCGGTCTTCTCCCAAAATAGCGTTGATCAAACTTGATTTTCCAACGTTAGGACGGCCAATCAAGCTAAATTTAATCACGTCTGGATTTTCTTCTTCAACTTCGTGTGGTAGATTTTCCACGATGGCATCCAGTACATCACCCGTACCGATACCGTGGACAGACGAAATTGGCAACGGTTCGCCCAAGCCTAGCGCATAGAAATCAAAAATATCATTTCGCATTTCTGGGTTGTCAACCTTGTTAACGGCAAGGATAACAGGTTTATGGGTTTTATAGAGTTTGCGGGCAACGTATTCATCCGCATCCGTAATTCCTTCTTTCCCAGACACCACAAAGACGATGACATCGGCTTCTTCCATAGCGATTTCTGCCTGGTGCTTGATTTGTTCCATGAAGGGAGCATCGACATCGTCAATCCCTCCAGTATCAATCATACTAAAGGAACGATTGAGCCACTCACCCGTTGCATAGATACGGTCACGTGTCACACCCTCGACATCTTCTACGATTGAGATCCGCTCACCAGCGATCCGATTAAATAGGGTTGATTTCCCAACATTGGGACGTCCCACAATGGCAATAGTTGGTAAGGCCATGTTTTCTCACTTTCTACAATAACTTTTTCTGTTCTAGATTCTTCCGAGTTGAACTAGGTTCGACTTGACCAAACTGCTCTGCCAAACGTTGACTCCAAGAGGTCGTCGCACGCGTACCAGCATAGTCTGCCTGTACTTTGTCATAGTCCAAAATCGCCGCTACTGGCTGTTCTTGGTATTCTTCTTCAAATACCACTTGGTTCAAAGGCAGTCTTGGTTTGACATCATGTTGTTGATCTGGCACGCCAAGGGCAATCCCAAAAACAGGGTAGGTATAGTCAGGCAGGTTAAAAAGCTCTGCCACTTCTTCTGACTTATAACGGACCAAACCGATGATAACACCACCATATCCCAGACTCTCTGCTGCAAGCAAGGTATTTTGCCCCGCAAGCGCAGCGTCCACAGACGTGATAAGGAGACCTTCTACCCCTTGAGGTTGGAAAGTGTCCGTATGAAGGCTTGCTCCCTTTTCAGCTCGATTCAAGTCACCAACAAAGAGCAAAAAGGCTGCTGACTGGCGAATGGCTTCCTGGGGAACCAATTCATAAAGAGCCTCTTTCTTCTCTTGACTGCGCACAAGAATCACAGAGTAGGATTGGAAATTTTTCCAAGATGACGCCATTTGTCCAGCAGTCAAAATCTCGTCCAAGTCTGCTTGAGGAATTTCTTCCTCCTTAAAGCGACGAACTGAAGTATGAGCTTTCATCAGTTTAATGGTTTCTGTCATCGACGATTTTCTCCTTCTAGTCTTGTCTCCTCAGCCAAATAACGGATTCGTTCCATGACCCGTCTAGCTTCCCAAGTCTCGTCATTTCCATTCTTTCCTTTGGCAAAATGTTTTTCCAAATCTTGGAAATTAAAGTTGGAAGTAAAGAAGGTCGGCAAATCTTCCTGCATACGATACTGGAGAATAACTTGGAGAATCTCATCACGCACCCAAGGTGTTGACTGCTCTGCACCAATATCATCCAAGACCAAGACTTCTGCTAACTTGATGTCATCCACCAAGGTCTTCACAGATCCTTCACCGATGGCATTTTTCACATCAATGACAAAGCTTGGATAGTGGAGAATCGTCGTTGATGCCCCACGTTTTTCAGATAGGTCATGAGCCAGAGCCGCCATCATGAAACTCTTTCCAACACCAAAATCTCCGTAAAGATAGAGGCCCTTTCGGATGCTTGGGTAAAGGTCAACAAAGGCATAGAGTCTCTCAAAAATCGGTAAACGTCCTAGATCATCCAGGTCAATCTGAGCCAATTTCGCTTTCTTGAGACTGGCTGGTAGATTGATCAACTTAAGACGATTCTTAATTGCAGCCTCTTTTTCAGCCGCGATTAGTTCTGGTGTTTCTTCATAAGACACATCCGCATAACCGTGATTCATAACCAAGATAGGCTTATAGCCACGCGCTATATAGTCCGCATCCCCACGAAGAAACTTGTCCCGTTCTGTGATATATTGGTTGAACTTGGAGATGCTACGATTTAACTCCTCTGGGCTGAGGGATTCTTTCTGGATAAAAGCCGCTACATCGGGGTCTTTCATAATCTGCTGGACTAGGTCCTGATACTGAAAACGACTTGTCTGACGTTTGATAACGTCACCAACACTTTCCATCTAGTCTCCTCCTTCTTCTAATCGGGCTAACATTTCTTGTTTTTTGCGTTCTAGTTCCAGACGAGTTTCCTCGCTGGTTTGATTTTTATATTCTGGATTGCTCCACTTGGGAACATTGGTCTTAGTCGAGCTAGTTTTCGATTTCTGGTCTTCCTGGCCTTTTTGCTGACGCTCTCGAATCCGAAGCACAGCCTCCTCTGCTGTTCGAATTTTTTGATAAGCATAGTCATTGGCAACCTTCATGGCATATTTTTCATTGACATTTGCCGAATCAACCTTGTTAAAGGTTAGAAGTAAGACGATATTGATGACTTCGTCCAACAAGCCTAAAGACGCCATCTGGTGAAGGAGTTCTCGCTCACTCTGGGTGATATTCCCCTTACGAGTCTGCTTGATTTCCGCTAAAAAATGCAAGGGAGTTTTATTTTTGGCTTCCCTGATAATGGTCATTTCTTTGGGGTTAAAGTCAGAAGAGACCTGCTTTTGCACAATCTTTTCACGCATGCGTTTGACAGAAATAACCTGAGCCACCGCTGTCGCCTTAGCTAATTGATAGGTTTCAAACCAGGTCCATTTTTTGTCTTCTGCGATAGCAAACAATTCCAAAACATCCGTTTGCTCGTCTTCAAAACGCAAGCCATCTCGAGCCATCAGGCGCTGGAAATGTTCCAAGTCAAAATCATTTTTTAACTTGCTTTTAGACTCGCTTGGTGTCACTTCTTCAGTCAGGGTTGGAAAGACTTGGCTCAAAGAAACAGAGAGTGCTTCTCCCTCACTTGGAGCCTGCTTCATGGAAGCGACTGCTGTATCCCCAATCTTTTTCTCTAATAATCTACTATAGACAGAATGACTTAAAAAATCCTGACTGGAGAGGGGTGAATGAAGCTGTAATTCATAAGTTTCTCCCCTTTGATAAAGGGTCAACAGATCTAAGGAAGATAAGACTTTGAAGGATTGGAGCAAGGTCGGCATGCCAAAGTTTAAGTGGTTGAGGATATGGGAAAAGAGGTGTTCCTTTTGTCCACCATCCCAGAAGGTAATGGTATATAGATAGAGGCTCAGTGCCTCCTGACCGATAATCGGGAGGTAGCACTGCACCAGAGAAGAGGTATCTTGCGACACCCGATTATTCTTTAGAAAAGAAAAACGGTCATTTGGTTTCATCTATTTTTCCTTTTTCTTTTTAGAGGACTGGGTAATTTGCTGGAGCAAACTCTCCAACTCACTCACATCCTTAAAGCTACGGTAAACACTGGCAAAACGAACATAGGTAATCTCATCAAGCTCTGCCAATTCTTCCATGACTAAAGACCCAATATATTCACTTTGGATCTCATTCTCACTGCGACTACGGAGTTTTTGCTCGATGCGATTGACCACCATGCCAATTTCATCACTCGAAACAGGGCGTTTCTGGGCTGATCGGATAATCCCATTAAAGATTTTATCTCTCGAAAACTGCTCTCGTGTACCGTCTTTTTTGACGACAACCAGCGTTCTTTCTTCTACTCGTTCATAGGTTGTAAAACGATGCTGACACTCGTCGCACTCACGTCTTCGACGGATGGTATTTCCTTCTTCGGCTTGTCGACTATCAACAACACTAGACTTGGTAGCCCCACATTTTGGACAACGCATGCATTTCCCTCCTTGTCGTTTTCTTTTCATTATACCATTTTTTGAGCAATTCCCAAAACAATTCTTATTTTTACTTGACAAGTTTTTTGTTTTATTGTATTATTTGATTAGAACAATAAAGACAAAGAAAGGAGACTATGATGTCCTGGTCATTTGATAATACAAAACCGATTTATTTACAGATTATGGAAAAAATCAAATTACAGATTGTTTCCCATGAACTGGAACCCAATCAACAGCTCCCTACCGTGAGAGATTTGGCGAGCGAGGCTGGGGTCAATCCCAATACCATTCAGCGCGCCTTGTCTGACCTCGAGCGTGAAGGATTTGTTTATAGCAAGCGGACAACTGGTCGATTTGTCACCCAGGATTTGGACCTCATCCTTCAGTCCCGCAAACAACTTTCCGAGGAGCAACTGCAACACTTCGTCTCTTGCATGCTCCAATTTGGCTACAAAAAAGAAGAACTGCCAAATGTATTAAGCGACTATATTAAAGGAGTTTAAGACTATGACACTACTAGCACTTGAAAATGTAACAAAATCATATGGAGCAACTGCGGCACTTGACAATATCTCACTAGAGATCTCAGCCGGAAAGATTGTCGGGCTCCTTGGACCAAACGGATCCGGAAAAACAACCTTGATCAAACTGATCAATGGCCTCCTTCAACCAAATAAAGGACGTGTCCTCATTAACGGACAGGATCCAAGTCCTGCTACCAAGGCGATCGTCTCCTATCTACCAGATACAACCTACCTCAATGAAGAGATGAAGGTTAAGGACGCTCTAACCTATTTTAAAACCTTCTATCAAGATTTCAATCTCGAAAGAGCCCAACACCTTTTAGCCGATCTCGGTATTGATGAAAACAGTCGCCTCAAGAAACTATCAAAAGGAAACAAGGAAAAGGTCCAACTCATCCTGGTTATGAGTCGTGAAGCCCGCCTCTACGTTCTTGACGAACCAATCGGAGGCGTGGATCCAGCTGCCCGTGATTATATCCTCAATACCATCATCAACAACTATTCCCCAACCTCAACGGTGCTGATTTCAACCCACTTGATTTCAGATATTGAGCCAATCTTGGATGAGATCATCTTCCTCAAAGACGGAAAAGTCGTCCGCCAAGGAAATGTTGATGATATTCGTTACGAGTCAGGTGAATCAATTGACCAGCTCTTCCGCCAGGAATTTAAAGCCTAAGCAAAGGAGATTATTATGTTTTGGAATCTAGTTCGTTATGAATTTAAAAATGTCAATAAGTGGTATCTGGCACTCTACGGTGCTGTGCTTGCAATTTCAGTTTTGATTGGAGCTTTTATTAGCAGTCTTAGCCAAAGTTACAATCCTAACAATGCTGCTTATTTCATCTTCTTTTTAGTACTAGTCTTTGGAGGACTCAGCGTCACTCTTTTGATTGCAACAATCTTTTTAATCATCCGAAGATTCAAGGGGAGTGTTTATGACCGCCAAGGGTACTTGACCTTGACCTTGCCTGTCTCTGAGCACCAAATCATCATCGCAAAACTTTTAGGTGGTCTTGTCTGGTCCATCTTAGGCTATATCGTCTTTATCTTAAGTATATTGATTATCATCTTCTTAACACCAATTGAAAAAGACTTCACTGCCCTCTATAACTTCATTTCCCCTTATCTCAGCTACGGCTGGCTGTATGCCCTATCACTATTTGTCGGGTCAATCGCATGGATTTTATCCATTTACCTCTCCATCTCTATCGGGCAACTCTTTAACGAGTATCGAACAGCTATGGGAATTTTAGCCTATATCGTCATTGCCATCGTCATTGGTTATGTTTCTCTCTTCTTCAGAATTGAAAATGACTATAACGTGATGGTTGGTACAGAAATTCTGCGCGATCTCTTTTTATCAGCTATCTACTATCTCGGTACCTACTATATCTTGAAAAACAAGGTTAACTTGCAATAAGTTAAAGGTCTAGCGACTCTGTATCGCTAGATCTTTTCTTTTAGATATATTGTATGAAAATGTGGATAAAAAGGAGTATAATAATTTTAAAAGTGATTACTGTATATTGATAAGGAGGGAGCTCTTTATGCTTAGAACGTTTGTTGCAAAGAAACACTTAACACTTTACTTCTTTTCGATTGCAATCACATGGCTGGAAGCGATTATTACGCCAGCGCTCATTCAGAGTATCGTTGCTAGTTTTACCAATCAAGAACTGGAACTTCTTTGGAAAGTGTTGATTCTGGGAATCCTTGGAAACCTCATCCTCTTACTGGGGCTAGCTGGAAAACGCTATTACTACGCTCGTTTGATTACTGATTTCAGATATGGAATTAAAAGCGCTATTTTCAAGCGATTCCTCAGCGGTTATGATATTGATGAAAAGGATATTTTGTCTGATTTAGAAAACGACGTCAACCAGTTAGAAAAGAGCTATATTGAGCCAACCGTTATCATTATTTCTTCTCTTGGTTTCACAACCGTCTCCATCCTATATGCCCTGTGGACTAATTTTTACCTAGGCTTGATTTTTATTCTCTTCTACTCCGTCCCTGTCCTCTGTAGTGCCATCGGATCTAAGCGTTTAGATTCACTTTCTGAAAAGCGGTCCACTATTAACCAGAGCTACTTATCAAGCTTGACAAATTTTATTGGCGGTAGCCAACAGATTCGTCATTATCAGGGACAGGACTTCTTTTTTGCTCGCTATCAAAATCAGTTACAGACTAGTTTGGATGCGGAAATACGATATGAGAAACAACGTACCCTAAACAGTCTCTTTATCAATAGCATCGATGCCTTTTGCTCCGTTGCCCCTATTGTCATTGGCGGTTTTATGACCTATTATGGTTATTTAAACGCAGCTAGTTTTGTAGCCATTTATCTCGTTTCTCATAATATTGGCTATCAATTCCAAGAATTAGCCTACTTTACTAACACCCGAAAAGCAACTCAATACCTCTGTGAAAAGTACCAAGTACTTTTCACAAATTCTAGTCCTATTTCTACTAGCACCTTCCAAAACATTTATCCCGTCCAACTAGAGAATATCTCTCTAGAAAAAGAGGGACAGGTCCTTTTATCCCCTCTTTCCATGCACATCAAGAAAGGAGAAAAGATTGCCATTATCGGTGAAAGTGGCTCTGGAAAAACGACTTTACTCAATATCATTCATGGAGAGTTGGCTGCGACCAGTGGACGGATTGCATTTGCTGGCCAAAGCCTATCACGCCAAGAAATCACGAGCGTTAGCTCCTATATCCTCCAAGATAGCCATTACTTTGACACGCTGTCTCTGGAAGACAATATCCTTCTAGGAATGACTAAAAAGCAAGAAAGGTTGAATCATATCCTCAAGACAACTGGTTTAGAACATTTGAAAAATCGAACTCTTAGCAACGATAGCCTGTCTGGTGGCGAGAAACAACGACTCGAAATCGCTCGCGCGCTCTATCACGACAGCCAACTCATCTTGGCTGATGAGATTAAGGCCAATCTTGACTTAGAGAATAGCAAAAAGATTAGCGACCTCCTCTTCTCGCTACCTCAGACAGTCATTGAAGTCATTCACCATTATACAGACGAGGACTTAAAACGCTACGACCAAGTCATTCATTTAAGCAAAGAAAAGTAAATCCTTACAAAATAAAATTGGAAAAAAGCAAGGAACTCAGCTTCCTTGCTTTTTAACTCAATATCAAACTGGCTACGATGGGACTGACAAAGACGTAGAGAATACCAGTGACACCGATAGCCAAGCCACCCATGGCTCCTGCTACTGAGCCGTATCGAAAGGCTGTTCCCGTTCCGACAGCATGACCTGTTCCTCCAAGAGAAAGTCCCACAGCCACTGGGTCATCGATCTTCAACCATTTCAAAAGGGTTGGTCCGATTACACTAGTCAAAATCCCAGTTGCCACTACGACGACCAAGGTTACAGTTGTTAATCCTTGCAATTTTTCTGTGATTCCCACTGCCATGGCGGTTGTCACTGACTTGGGAAAGAGAGAAATGGCTAGGAAAAAGTCCATACCAAATATTTTTGCTACTATGGCAGTGAAGCTAGTATTGACAACTACTGCTAACAGACTACCAAAGAGAATACTCCGCGCATGGTGCTTCATCAGATGAAAACTCTTATAAAGCGGAATCCCTAGAGCCACTGTCGACGGAACAATCAAGTTGTTCAGATATACCCCACCTTGGTAATAGTCTTGATAAGAAATACCCGTCACCTTTAGAAAAATAATAATAAAAATAGCTGACAAGAGCAAGGGCGTTGTCAATGGATGGGGAAAACGTCTGTAAATCAACATCCCCACTAGATAAGCTAGGATAGATAATGCAATCCCAAACAGAGGATTGGATACAAATTCACTCATTTCGTTTCTCCCTTCTCATAATCTCCCTCAAATCGTCTCTTGATAAACTGAACCACTAGGGCGATGAGGATAATGTTGATGACAGCCGCAAAAAAGACAATCAAAACAATGGGCAAGAGATAGGGAGCAATCACATCAAACTTTTCCATGATACCCACTGCTGGCGGCAAAAAGAGAATGGTCATATTGGCCAGCAAGAAATTTCCGACCATATTGACATGCCTGGTCCTTAGCCACTTGAACTGTAAGGCTAAAAAGAGAATAATCAAACCAATAATACTGCCTGGGATGGGCAGATGAAAGAAACTAGAAATTCCCTCTCCGATTAGAGAAATCACAAAGAGAATCATTAATTGAACATATAATTTCATCCTAAACTCCACGAAATAGACTTCTTGCATACCAGTTTACTCTTTTTTCAGAAAATTTCAAGGAAATATTGAAATTCTTCTCTCTTGCAAGGATTAGTTAAAAGTAGTATAATCATTGCATGCGCAATCATCTTGTGTTGTAGAGACAGTCAGTAATGACTTTGTGATTTTTACTTTGAAAAGAAAGGAGAAAGCAATGACCTATTTGGAAAAGTGGTTTGACTACAACCGCCGTCAAAAGGAAATAGAAGCCATGTTAGAAGAAACCATCGCCCAGCAGACTGAACAAAGGTTGACCTTAAAAGAGTTTTACCTACTCTACTATCTGGATCTAGCTGATGAAAAATCCTTACGACAGATTGATTTACCCGATAAACTCCATCTCAGTCCCAGCGCTGTTTCTCGAATGGTGGCCCGACTAGAAGAGAAAAACTGTGGCTTGCTTAGTCGCCGATGTTGTGATCAGGATAGACGGGCTAGTTTTATCTGCCTGACTGACGAGGGACAAACAACCCTAGCTTACCTGCAAAAGGCCGTCGAAGAAAGTCTGGAAACGAGTCTTGATTTCATTTCGTAATCAGATTTTTTAAAAAAGTTGCGTGCGCAATCATTTTTCTTGACATTCCTCTTTTCAAGGAGTACAATAAAGTCAAGATCAAACAACAAAGGAGTTTTATATGATCGAAATTACTTATCTAGACGCCAGCAAGCAAGAGAGAACCATGACATTCGAGTCATACCAAGACTTTGAACGTTCTCAACATGCCTGCCTCATCGGCGTCGCGGATTACTACACTGTCCAAAAATTAACCTACAATGGTCATGACTTGGACTACCATGGGACTTATGGAGATGTCTTCTTCTATCTCATGAAACAAGATTTAAGCCAATATAACTAAAAAAGGAGAAATACAATGGCAAAAGCAATTACAGATGCAACATTTGAACAAGAAACAAAAGACGGTTTGGTCTTGGTAGACTTCTGGGCAACTTGGTGTGGTCCATGTCGTATGCAAGGTCCAATCTTGGACAAATTGTCTGAAGAACTTTCAGAAGATGTCTTGAAAATCGTTAAAATGGACGTTGATGAAAATCCAAACACAGCTCGTGCCTTTGGAATCATGTCTATCCCAACCCTTCTCTTCAAAAAAGACGGCCAAGTGGTGAAACAAGTTGCTGGAGTACACACTGCAGAACAAATCAAAGCCATCGTTGCTGAATTGAGCTAATCACACGAGAGACCAAGTGCTTTATTTGGTCTCTTTTTTCTTGCCCTTTGCCATTTTTCAAAAAATATGCTAGACTGTAGGTAGAATATTACGATGTTTGGGACATGCCATCGCTAAAAAAAACCTCTAATTGGTATTTTTTAGCTCCCCTCAAGGGAGCTTTTTGCGTGCTCTGAACATTTCCCATTTTGGAAGGAGTACTATGAAACGCCAATCAGCCTTGGTCGTCTTTAGCGGCGGTCAAGATTCCACAACCTGCCTCTTTTGGGCTAAAGAACACTATGAAACAGTCGAAGCCATCACCTTTGCCTACGGCCAACGCCATCATCTCGAAATTCAAGTTGCTGAAGAAATCGCTAAGGAACAAGGTGTTCGTCATCACATCTTAGATATGTCTCTGCTGGGACAAATCACTGAAAATGCCTTGACCTCTGATATGGAAATCGAGCAAAAAGAAGGAGAGCTTCCCAATACCTTTGTTGACGGCCGCAACCACCTCTTTCTATCCTTTGCAGCAATTCTTGCCAAGCAACGTGGCATTAAAGATATCGTGACAGGTGTCTGCGAGACAGACTTCTCAGGCTACCCTGACTGCCGAGATGTCTTTGTCAAATCTCTCAATGTTACTCTCAACCTTGCCATGGATTACGACTTTGTTATCCAAACGCCTCTCATGTGGCTAGACAAGGCTGAAACTTGGGGATTAGCCGACCAACTCGGTGCCTTTGACTATGTTCGTGAAAAGACCTTGACCTGCTACAATGGGATTATCGGAAGTGGCTGCGGTGATTGTCCAGCCTGTCACTTACGTCAGCATGGTTTAGATGTTTATCTCTCACAGAAAGGAGAGGGCTAATGTTTTTTGCACCCAAAGAAATCAAACAGGAAACTGGGGAGTTCCTTGTCTACAATCCTCACAGAACCTTGGTATCAAAAGAGTTCACCTTCGACGCTGCCCACCACCTCTTTCACTATGAGGGAAAATGCAAATCCCTGCACGGCCACACTTATCATTTGCAAATCGCTGTCAGTGGATTTTTAGATGAACGGGGCATGACCTACGATTTTGGAGACATCAAAGCTATTTACAAGAACTACATAGAACCCCACTTGGATCATCGCTATCTCAATGAAACCCTGCCTTATATGAACACGACTGCTGAAAATATGGTTTACTGGATTTTTCAAACCATGAGCCAAGAGTTACCAGATGAGCGCGGTCTCCGTTTGGAATACGTTCGCCTCTATGAAACTCCGACTGCCTTTGCAGAGTTTAGACGGGAGTGGTTAGATGACTAGGGAACGTGTCCTCAAACTACCAGTTCTGGAAATTTTTGGCCCAACCTTTCAAGGTGAAGGCCGTGCTATCGGGCAGAAAACCATGTTTGTCCGTACTGCTGGTTGCGACTACCATTGCGACTGGTGCGACTCTGCCTTTACTTGGGATGGTTCTGAAAAGCCAACTCGCATGACCGCTGATGAAGTCATTGCTGCCTTAGATAAGCTAGGAAGCTACGACTACGTCACCCTGTCTGGGGGAAATCCTGCTATCCTAGCAGCCAACATGGCTCAACTCGTCACCAAGCTCAAAGAACGTGGTGTCACTCTGGCCGTTGAGACCCAAGGCTCCCGCTGGCAAAATTGGTTAAAAGATATCGACCAGGTCACTTTGAGTCCCAAACCTCCTTCCTCCAAGATGGAAGTCAACTTTGAGACCTTAGACTTTATCGTTTCCCAACTAGATCCAGACAAGGTCACCTTTAAAATTCCTGTCTTTGACGATGCCGATTTGGCCTTTGCTAAAGGGATTCAAGAACGCTACCAACCAGATGTCCTCTTCTTATCAGCAGGAAATCCTGAGCCCAAGGCTACAGGTAATATTGTCCAAGACCAACTAGACCGCCTCAAAGAACTCTGGGAATGTGTCGCTACTGACGATAGCTGGGGCAATGTCCGCGTCCTTCCTCAACTTCATACCCTCCTCTACGACAACCAACGTGGTGTTTAAATTAGAAAGAAAAAATCATGTCACAACAAGAAGAAATGAAAAACCTAAGCCTCCTCGGCAACAAAGAAACCAACTACATTTTTGACTATCAACCAGAAGTCCTCGAATCCTTTGACAATCGTCATGTTGAAAATGACTATTTCATCAAATTCAACTGTCCTGAATTCACCTCGCTGTGCCCTATCACTGCTCAACCAGACTTTGCGACCATTTATATTTCCTACATTCCTGACAAGCTCTGTGTCGAGTCAAAATCCCTCAAACTCTACCTCTTTAGCTACCGAAATCATGGGGATTTTCACGAAAACTGTATCAACACCATAGGGAAAGACTTGGTCAACTTGCTAGACCCTCGCTATTTAGAAGTCTGGGGAAAATTCACTCCGCGCGGTGGCATTTCAATTGACCCCTACTACAACTACGGTAGACCTGGAACTAAGTATGAAGGCTTGGCAGAACAACGTCTCTTTCAACACGACCTTTATCCAGAGAAAATTGACAACCGCTAAAATCATACTCAATGAAAATCAAAGAGCAAACTAGGAAGCTAGCCGCAGGTTGCTCAAAGCACTGCTTTGAGGTCGTAGATAAGACTGACGAAGTCAGCTCAAAACACTGTTTTGAGGTTGTGGATAGAACTGACGAAGTCAGTAACCATACATACGACAAGGCGAAGCTGACGTGATTTGAAAAGATTTTCGAAGAGTATAAATACGAAAAAGCCCTGTTCCTCAAGCTGAGGAGCAAGGCTTTTTGAATTTCAATTATTCTTCTGTTCCAAGGAAGTTTTTTGCAACAAGAGCTGCAAGAACACCACCAACGATTGGGGCAAGGATGAAAATCCAAACTTGTTGAAGAGCTGCGCCACCAACCAAGACAGCTGGAGCCAAACTACGAGCTGGGTTTACTGAAAGGCCTGTGATGTTCAATCCTACAAGGATCATTGCCATCAAGGACAAACCAATCACCAAACCAGCAATCGCGCCATTGCCCTTACTTGCTGATGTTACCGTCATGATAACTAGGACAAACAAGAAAGTTGCGATGACTTCAAATAAGAATCCACCAAAGACAGTGACACCGTTTGCCAAGGCGTTTTCACCAAGACTAGCAGTTGACATGCCTGAGTTAGACAAGAGGAAGAATACTGCAGCTGACGCAAGGAAAGCTCCAACTACTTGTCCAAGGATGTAGTTTACAAGTTCTGAAGATGACAAACGTTTATTTACAAACATAGCGATCGAAACCGCTGGGTTCAAGTGAGCACCTGAAACAGTTCCGATTGAGAAAGCTGCAACTACAATTGCCAAACCAAAGGCAAAAGCAATTCCAAGGTGTCCAAGGCCATTAAGACCATTTCCAAAAACAACAGCTCCTGTTCCAATGAACACAAGCATAAATGTACCGATTAATTCAGCAACAAATTTTTTCATGATAAGTCTCCTTTTTTCAAACTATGTATTAGTCTATCAGAAGAAGGAAAGGGTTTCAAGAAAATTGACTGGAAAGTTCTTTGAAAATCATGAAACGACTCGCTTATCCTTAGAACTGAAAAGATTGAATGGCTTCTTTCAAGGCATCTTGTAAACTATTTTTCTGGTCAAGTTGGATATAGACTTCCAACAGACAGGATCTGAAGTTGGAAAATTTATAAAAATCTTCCCTCTCTTCTATCGGAAAGTCAATAGTTTTTATCCAAGAAGCTACTTGTTCTTGCTCTAATTTCCCTTTTAAAATGGGTTCATAAAGTACTCTCGCTAAGCGCCAATCCTCATCATTTGTAAAACGAATGGTAATTCTTTTAAATAATTGACCCAGTACATCAAATACTTCAGAAACTCTGTTACTAGGAAAATCTGGATGACAAACGACTTCAGTCAAGAGATCCGCTCCATGCGCAAAAGCGTGAACCCAACCATACTGACTTGAAAAACCTGTCGTATCCTTTTCTTTTTTAAGATAATACAAACCTTGAGATAGCATAGCATTTCTTATATCAGCTTTTAATCCTTTATAGAAAAGTGAGTGCTCATTACCATCTGCAGACAAAAGATTGGCATAAATAAGCGCCCTAAAAGAACGTTTAAGAGCCGAAACTCCTCTACTATCAATCTCTTTGTATAGACCTTCATCAGAGGAGACCTCTTCTGAGATAAACTGAAACTGCTCAAGGGAAAACAGTTCTTCTTGAATCCCTCTAGCCAAACTCGTAAAAACAAGTTCGTCTCGAATTTCTGGAGAGGAATCTCCCAAATGCTCAAGCAACCACTGAATTTCTTCTCGACTATAGCTTGGTTTTTCTTCTATCATTTTTCTTTGTAATTTCCAACGCATCTCAAGTACCTCTACATTTCTAGTAACTTGTCAAAAAGTCATCCGAAGATGACTTTGAACTGGCATGTCAAAGCACTATTTTTTCTTTTTCGGATTTAAATCTTCAAAAGATGCACTATTTTTACTAATAGTCTCGCTAATTGCTTTTTGTCCCAACCCATTAATTGAGCTATCCATTTGAGCTGCTAAAGTCGTTATAGCAGTCTTATTTGTCATAGCAAGAACCCCTATCTCCTCATCGTACTTATCTACAATACCTTTTCTACCTGATTTTATAGGAGGAGCACAAAATGCTTTGATAGCTGCTCTTTCTAATGTTTTTTTGATTTCTCGTCTGGCTGATTCTGACATGGGGCCAATCAAAGCATCTATGACTAAATCCACTAGCATTTTTTCTGCTCCCTTTCTAACTCATATAAGGCTTTTCTTTGACTATAACTCTCTTCTAACTCTTTTTCTAAGCGAGAGCGCTCTTTTCGGTACTGAGTCTGCAATTCTTCATCTTTTGCCTCTATTTTAGCATATTGACGAAGATACTCACTCCTTGTCTCAACTGCATAAGATTCTAAGAGTATCAGAAATTGGTGGTGTTCCCCATCATCTCCAGAATTCTGTCTACCAAAATCATAAGCAATGTTTTCAAACTCCTCATATAATCTGGTCAACTGAGAACGATTATCATCCAAATTTTCATAAGATTCTTCTATTTTCTTCTTAGCAGTTCTATAGTCATCCTCCAAGGACAAAAGACCATCTTCTTGCTTTTTTATTTTAATTTGAATATCTTCTAGTTTGTCCATTGATTAATATCCCTTGCCAAGCTTTCATCTCCTTCAACTGCTTGTTCAACACCCTTCTGAATATTCGTTTCCAGATCCGTAAAGGCTTTTACAATCGCAGCTGATTTACTTACTTTTTTATCAAAATGTCTCTGAGTCTCTCCCACAATACTATCATAAGTTACCCCAGCTTCTGCATAGACATCCTCTATCTCATCATAAGTTAATTCTGTGACGAACCAGGGAACTTCCTTACTTTTATCGTAGAGTGTTTCAACATCTGTAACTGCTTTTTTAGCCACTGCCTCAATCTCGCTGTGTCCGTTGCTGACGCTCTCTGTCATTGCCGTCGCAACAGCTGTTGCTTGGATGCTGTCCAAGAAAAACATCTCATGGCTATTTATACTACCATCTGATAAAAATTGAGTATTCAACTGCTTTAGAAGTCCATTTTTGACACCTTGTAATTTCTTCAGGGTCTCATAGTTCTTCTTTTCAAGTCCAGTCATCTTCTCTGGACTCTGATTTTCCAAAATATCCTTGATTTGGTTAATTTGATTTTTATCACCCGTAATATCTGGATCAATACTGTGCCCACCAGAGTTTTCAAGCAGATAATCTTCCCCCAAGTAGACACCCAAAAAAGGCTTTGAGATATTGTTAAGAAAGTCATCTTTAGTCCGGATTCGTACCACTTGACCTGTGAATGTTTCTTGTTTATTGATTATCTCCTCCCTTGCTGAATCCCAAGGAGTTAGGTAATCTATAATTTTATCTTTAGATTTGATAAGGCCTTCTAAGTAGAGAGGCGCTGAGTTATATACCACAGTACGCGGAGCGTTATACTCTAAGGCTACCCTCTGAGCGATGTTCCCTCCTAAAGAATGCCCAGTTAGAGTAATATTATCTCCGTATCTATGTCGGATTCTTTCATAAAATTCGAAAGCTTCATCATAATGATATCCGAGCGCCATGGCTATACTACCGACATCTGTCGCTATATCTTTTCTGAAATCCCCATTAGGATTCGTTCCCGTATAGGCAATGATCACCTCTCCATTGTCCTTATCTAGGAAGGCTGTACCACTTGTGCCAGAGGACTTATCATGAAAATCATCTAGATATTGGAGGTTGGGAGGGAGTTTTTTCTTAGAGTACTTTTCTACATATTGAAGTACATTATTGTCAGTTGCTCCCTGATTAACTCGCACATTCTCAAATTCATAAGTTAGATTCGCTGCATCTAGAGTCGGAATATTACTATTTGGCATCTATTTACTCCATATTCTTACTTTTTCCTGTTATAAGTTCTGAATGAGATATGTTTTCTCCGTCAAAAACCACAGGATAACCGTATTCATAGCCAATTGTTGCAGAGTGGTCTGCACTAATAAAAAGGTCTAACGACTCACTTGATTGTATATGGAAGTAGTCCTGAATAATTTTACTGTTTACGTTTTTATAAGTAATAGAAGCATCACCAGTCTCCCAATTATAGTACGTTTTTTTGAGCTCAAATCGAGATAGAACTGCTTTATTTAGTTCTAACTTTTGAAATAAAAACCCATCATAAAACAAATCATCTTTAGAAACTTCTGGATTCAAAAATTCCAATCCTTTTTCAGTGTACACAATACGGCTTTCTAAAAGCACTTTTTCTTCATAAGGATTACCTCGAGCTTCTATTCTTTTAAAATTACCAGTTATTTCTTTTGTTTCTGCATTTCCTACGAGTTCAATCTTCTGATAACGAGAATAGTCCTTCGTCTCATCGTAAGTATCAATACTTCTAATCTCAAACCCTTCCGGAAATTGCTTAAACAAGTCAAACAGATTCTCGGTTGGATAAACACGACTGACCTCAGAGACTTTGTTCTCAATCCATTCTCGACTGTTCTTATTTTCTCCACATCCTGCTAATCCTATCATGATCAATCCTCCTAAAAGTACCATTGTGAGAAATATGCGTTTTTCCATAACCTTCTCCTTACTTATGATATTTAATTAAACAACTAATCATAGTTCTCTTATAGTATACCATAAAAGCAACATTGCCTTGCATCTTTCTCAAATTCATAAGTTAGATTCGACGCATCTAAAGTTGGAATTCCACTATTAACAAATTTTTTATCCACCATTGAATCCCCTTTTAATTTGACACGGTTTCTCTAAATGAATAAACATTGTCGTAGTTGACAGTTACTGAATAATAGTAATAATCGTCGTTTCGGTATGAACTTCCAAAGCCTAATGTTGCTTGTTCATTTTCATCTTTTTTAAAATACTGATTGATAGTTTGATTCCGAACTAAATAATCAATATCAAATGCTCCATTATTTCCATTATAATTTTTTGATTTCATAGATAATGAAGATAGAAAAGAGTGATTAATTGTTAACTTTTGAAATAAAAATCCATCAAAAGGCCATAATTCTTTCGCCTTCTTCTCATCAGAAAAAATAAACTTCCCATCAATATAATCTATTTTTATAGTTTCTTCTGGCTTTTCAGTAATATCATCAGAAGCACGTGTTTTAGTTAGTACTCCAGAAATTGTTTGATTACTACTATCTCCTTGTAAAGTTATTTCGATGATATAGGTTCCACGTTTTATAAATACTTGATTTACTTTGAACCCTTCCGGAAATTGCTTAAACAAGTCAAACAGATTCTCGGTTGGATAGACACGACTGACCTCGGAGACTTTGTTCTCAATCCATTCTCGACTATTTTTATTTTCTCCACATCCTGCTAATCCTATCATAATCAATCCTCCTAAAAGTAATATTGCGAAAAACGCGCTTTTTTTCATAACCTTCTCCTTACTTATAATATACCATAAAAGCAACATTGCCTTGCATCTTGTTCAAATTCGTAAGTCATATTCGCTGCATCTAAAGTTGGAATTCCACTACTCACCATTATTCAATTCTCCATTAGACACTGTTTCTCTAAAATAATAACCGTCTTTGTAATCAACAACAACAGAATAGTAATAATAATCATTACTCTGTAAAGAGCTGCCAAATTCTAATACGCCATTTTTAAGACCATCTTTTTTAAAAAATTTGTTTATTATTGGATTATTCACACTATAAGATATGTCAAAACCATTAGTTACACTGTTATAACTCTTACTTTCTAATTTAAACTCAGATAAAATACTTTTATTAATCGTTAATTCTTGAAACAGAAAACCTTTAAAATCCCAAATTTCCTTTGCTCTTTCTTCATCTGAAAAAATGAATTGCTGTTCTATGTAATTAACATCTATAATATCTGTCTTTTTTCCTAATTTCAAATCTTTTCGAATTAATTTACCAGTTATCGTCTTGAACTGACTATCTCCAGTTAAATATATTTTTATGCTAACTTTATCATTCATGTATACTTGATAGACCTCAAACCCTTCCGGAAATTGCTTAAACAAGTCAAACAGATTCTCTGTTGGATAGACACGACTAACCTCAGAGACTTTGTTCTCAATCCATTCTCGACTGTTCTTATTTTCTCCACATCCTGCCAATCCTATCATGATCAATCCTACTAAAACTAACTTTGCGAAAAACATACGTTTTTTCATAATACTCTCCTTATTTATGTTCAGTTCAATCAGGATATTTAAAATGTTATCAAATTAATTAGAAACACTATTTCTATCATCTATCCAACTTGAAACTATCTCACTCATTCCATCATTTGGGGTATCCTTAAAAGCAATATTAACATTCAATCGATAACCTTTTGTATTATTATAAGATTCCGCTCCACTTATTGATAACATGTGTTCTCCATTTGAATTAAGGAAATTATTTATCGTAGAGTTATCACTAATATAATAGATTTCAAACACATTGCGATTTGAAAAATATCGAAACTTTTCAAGCTTCATCTTAGATAAAACATCTATATTCAAACTTAATTTTTGGAACAGAAAACCTTTATAACCCCAAATTTTTTCCGCTACCTCATTGTTAGAAAATATAAATTCACCATCCTTATATTCTACATCAACATGCTCTTTCACTTCTTCTTTATATGGATCAGTAGAAATTTGTATAGTCTCTATCTTTCCTTTTATGGTTTGACTTTCTTCATCTCCATCTAAGGAAACTACTGTTCTGAGCGAATCCTTATAAAATGTTTGAGTAATATTAAACCCTTTCGGAAATTGCTTAAACAAATCAAACAGATTCTCGGTTGGATAGACACGACTAACCTCAGATACTTTGTTCTCAATCCATTCTCGACTGTTCTTATTTTCTCCACATCCTGTTATTCCTATCATTATCAACCCTACTAAAAGTAATATTGCGAAAAACGCGCGTTTTTTCATAACCTTCTCCTTACTTATGATAATTAATAAAACAACTAATCATATTTCCCTTATAGTATATCATAAAAGGCTGATATGACTGTTTCATCTATGATGTTAAAATCCTGTCTAATACATTTTAAAACACTGTAATTCTAAAGGTCATGATATAATAGACAATGAATAACAAGCATTACTTGAAGGAGAAATGTATGAAAAAATCGTTCAGACTTTGTTGCCTAGCTTGTGTGACAACACTAGCCTTAGCCCTTGGTGCTTGCTCATCAAAGCCATCTACTAGTTCTACAAATAATTCAAACAATCAGGCTTCTACCTATCACAAGAAAGATGTAACTGGTCCTGCTGCTTCATTTGACTGGAATGCCAAAGTTGAACCTACCAACTATGAGAGAACCTTTGTTGAAACCAACAGTGGCAGTCAATTTAATAAAACTTTAGATCGCACGAAAGAGGCGGCTGAGAATCTTGAAAAAAAGAAAAAGGAAATTTCGGATCCTAAGGTTCAAACAGCCCTCAAATTAGTGGATGCTGTCTTTGTCAATCAAGAAAATTTTGACCTAGTTGTGAAATCAGCGAGTGCCAGCAATCAAGAAGAGTTATTTGATAAGATTTGGAACGAATATTTAGTCCCTGAGTTAACTAAAATCCGTCCGAATTTTTCAAATGATACCGTCTTTGAATATAAAGGAGAAAAATATCCTCTCAAAATTTATGCTCCTATGTTTTTCAAGGTCAACACCAATGCATTAGGAAAAGCAGGTGCCTATACTCTTGAGGACTATAAGGTGGAGGGCGACATGGTTTATTTGAAATTTATGTCCCCATCTGTTGATACCTACCAATACGAAGTCAAGGCTACTTATCATGATAACTTCCAAGACTTCTTTCAAGGACTGGTGGAAGAGCAACAAAAGGTTGGTCAGTCCGACTATGCTAAGGCTCTAAATATTCGATTTGTTTATCAATTAGCGGCGCTTGATTTTAAAGCTGACAACTACGTAGACCTAGAGGGCATGGATTATCTTGATCGTAACACCCATTACCTTGCCATAAAAGTGGATAATAATGGTGAAGCTAGCCTTGACAATGAAAATCTCGCCAACCTTTTACAAATTAGCATGAAGGCTTCAAACGAGGCCAATAAAGGAAAATTTGAATAAATCTTTAAAGCATAAAAAAATCACCTCAAACAGGTGATTTTTGTGTATTCATCTTATCGATAAACCGTCTTAAATCCGACACTGGATACCCTTACTCTCCCAACTGGGCACTGTAAGCGATAATCTGGTCAACTGTATCAGACAAGAATTGGATGGTATCACGGAGTGGTTTGTCTGTTGAGATATCCGCTCCGATAATCATGGCTGACTCAAGCGGTGTCTTACTACCACCTGATTTAAGGAGATTGATCCAATCTTCAGCTCCGGTTTCTGAATGTTTCAGATGAAGGTAACCAGCTGTTGAGATGACAAGGCCAGCAGAGTAGGTGTAGCTATACAAGCCCATGTAGTAGTGAGCTTGGCGCATCCAAGTCAAGGCTGCATCGTCATCAATCTCAATAGCATCTCCCCAGAAATCTGTCAAAACTTCCTTCATAATGCTGTTGAGCTTGCTTGCTCCAAAGGTTTCCCCTTCTTCAATCAATGTATAAACCTTACGCTGGAAGGCTGCTTCCAAGAGGTGGGTGATGAAATTATGGAAGTAGGTATCTGTTAAGCGGTGGGCAAGGGCAAATCGTTTTTGACGTGGGTCGTCCGATTGGTGCTCCAAGTAGTCACTGAGAAGCAATTCATTGAAGGTTGATGGCGCTTCGACATAGTAGGTTGACATGTGGGCATTGAAGTAACTTTGGTGATTGTCTGAAAAGATAAATTGACCAGAATGCCCAATTTCATGAATCAAGGTATAGACATCGCTCAAACGACCAGTCCAGCTCATGAGGACATAAGGGTGCACGCGATATGGATCCGCCGCATAACCACCAGAATCCTTGCCACTATTAGCAGCGAAGTCTACCCAGCGTTCTTCTTGATAGCGAGCAACTTCCTGACAATATTCTTGTCCCAAAGGTTCTACTGACTTCATGACCAAATCATAGGCATCATCAATAGTCACTTCAGGATTGAGGGCGTTATCCAAGTCCAATTTCCAGTCTGCAAAGGTCATCTTTTCAAGACCATTGACCTTGGCAACATGCTTGAGGTATCTCTGAGCAACTGGCGCAAAATCCTTCATGATGAGATCAATCTGGCGGTCAAACATAGCACGGTCCACTTCTTGCTCAGCTAGGAGATAATCAAAGACGGAGTCGTAGCCCTTCATATCTGCCAATAGTTTTTCAGACTTGACTTGGGCTAAATAGACTGCTGCAGCCGTATTTTGGTGCTTACGAAGTCCCTCTGAGAAGGAACGGAAGGATTTTTCACGAACCTCAGCGTCCTCGTGGTTTTGGTAGAAATTTTCATAGGTTACAAAGCTGTTTTTGTAGGTCTTGCCATGGGCTTCAAAGTCAGCCATTTCAAAGTCCCCAGCTCGCATCTTAGTATAAATGTCCTGTGGACTGTAGAAAACTTCACCGAGATTGGTCAAAGCTTTCTCCACATCAGCCCCTAGATAGTGGGCTTTTTTGATTTTAGCTTGACGAATGGCTGCCGTCAAGTGGGGCAGTTCACCCAAACGGTCCAAGACTTCCTCGTCTGCTGCCACCAAGGCGTCGTCAAAGAAGGTCAAGGCTACACTAGCATCAGTTTCAAATTCCATCCCAGCCTGGGCAATATTGGCAAATTCTTCATTGCTATAGTCTGTCGTCTGAGGCATAAAGGCGTAATTGCCAATATGACTCATCTGAATGTAGATTTGTTCCAATTCAGCAAAGGCCTTTTCAAACTCCTCAAACGTATGAAGATTCCCCTTGTAGTCACGGCTAAAGTGGTTGATATCTTCGCGCGTTTTCTCGATTGCTCGCAAGAAATCCTCACGGTCTTGGTAAAGGGCGGTTAAATCCCAAAGTTCCTTCTCTGGAAATTCTGAACGGTGTTTTTGTTCCATTTTCTTCCTCTTATTTCTCTAATTCTACTAAAACACTAAGAGCAGATAAGGCGTAAAGTGGTGCTGTTTCTGCTCGCAAGATGCGAGGGCCAAGTCCTGCAAGAACAGCTCCTTTAGATTCAAAACTTTCAATTTCTGCTGGTGAGAGACCGCCTTCTGGGCCAAAGATAAAGAGCAATTTGGCTCCTTTTTCAAGACCAGTGACTGCTTGTAAGAGCGCAGCGGCTTCTCCCTCTTTTGCTGATTCTTCATAGGCCACTACAATAGAGTCAAACTGGTCCAGCTGGGCTAGAAAGTCTGCTTTTTTCTCAAAAAGTTGGATACTTGGGACCAGATTCCGCTTGCTTTGTTCGGATGCTCCAAGGGCGATTTTTTCTAGTTTTTCGACTTTCTTGCCTAGTTTCTTGCCGTCCCATTTGGCAACTGACCAATCGGCAGGAAAGGCCCAGATTTGGCTGGCACCCAGTTCCGTCACTTTTTGAGTGATAAACTCCAGCTTGTCTCCCTTGGGAAAGCCTGATGCGATGGTGACTTGAACGGGCAGTTCCACATTGTCAGCTAATTCTTCAACCAATTCAAACTGACGAGCTTCTACATCCAGCACGCGCGCCAAACGCTTGATACCATCATTGAAGACCAAGATTACTTCATCATCTTCTTTCAGCCGCATGACCTGAAACATATGCTTGCTGGTTTCCTTGTCCTCGATAGTGACAGGAGAGATTGCACTTCCTTTGACAAAATACTGCTGCATGCTAGCCTCCAATCACACCGGAAATATCCTTGGTTTTCTTAAAGACACAGGCATTCCATTCCCCTTGAATCATGTGGGTTTCAAGGAAAAATCCAGCTGACTCTGCTGACTCGCGCACCATGTCCCACTTGTCCTTGATAATGCCACTCATGATCAGGTAGCCTTCATCCTTGACCAAACGATAAGCATCCTCTGTCAGATGAATGAGAATATCCGCTAAGATATTAGCCACAATCACGTCTGCCTCAATCTCAACCCCCTTAAGCAAATCTCCAGCAGCAACATGGATGTTTTCCATGCCAGGGTTGAGCTCGATATTTTCCTGAGCCACCCGAACCGCCACATCATCCAGGTCATAGGCGAAAATTTCCTTAGCGCCAAGAAGTGAGCTGGCAATAGAAAGGACACCTGAACCAGTCCCCACATCTAGCACCGTTTCGCCACCACGAAGAACCTGCTCTAAGGCAAAGAGGCTCATCTTGGTCGTTGGATGCGTCCCAGTCCCAAAGGCCATGCCTGGATCCAGCTTGATAATCTTTTCTCCAGCAGTCGCCTCATAGTCTGTCCAAGATGGCACGATGGTCAAATCATGAGTGATGCGAGCTGGCTCATAGTATTTCTTCCAGTTGTCAGCCCAGTCTTCCTCAGCCAAGGCAGTCGTGCCCATCTTGACATCTCCCAAATCCATAAAATCCGTCAATTCTTCTAAGCGAGCCTGCAAATCTGCCTCAACCACTGCCACATCAACCGTATCAGGGTAGTAGGCTGTCACAATGATTTCTTCTTGCTGCTCGACCTCTGGAAAAATCTCACCAAAACGGTCGACATTCCCCACATAGTCCATGCTGTCTTCGATCGCAACACCTTGGGCACCTAACTCAATCAAGAGATTGGAGACCAGCTCCTCCCCCTCACGCTTAACCGTTACTTTTAACTCTTGCCATGTTTCCATCATTAAGATACCAAGCCCGTAAAACACAAAGCCAAAATAGGAAACTCTCTGAAGACGCTTGTGTCTAAGAGAAGTTTATCTTTTTGGCACAGTGTTTAGGGCGGGTTCAGTTTAGAAATGTAACCGAACCATCCTTTCTATTTGTCAATCAATTTTTTCATGTAAACCATATCCATACCTTCTTTTTCAGGCTCGATATGGGTTTGACGGTAGCCATTTTTTTCATAAAAAGCGACCATGCCCGCATCCTGTAATACCGTACACAAATCCCACTGTTTAATCGTTGGAAATTCCTTTTCCAGTAATCTCAATCCCTCAGAACCATAACCTTTTCCTTGATCCTGGGGCAAAATCGCTGCCGTTCCCAACCAAGCCTCCGTCAATTCCTCATTGGTCTGAACTCGTAAAAATCCGATATTTTCATCCTTTTCTTTCAAAAAGTAGTAATAACTATTGGGACGCTCAACCAATTTCCACTTGATTCGTTCACGATCCTCTAGGTAGGGATCATACTCATCTTGATATTTCTCATAGACAGCCTTAAAGCTAGCCCTTTGAATGGCAATAATGGTTTCTAAATCTTCTGCTCCTGCTCGGAAAATCTGAATCATACTACTACCCCCAAATACACACTCTCTCAACTAGTACTTCTATACTCTTCCACACGCTGTTTTACTGACCCTTAAATTCTTCAATCACATCTGTGTAGTGTTCTTTCATTGCGCTATGAATCTGCTGTTTAAAAATACCAAACGTAAGATAATAAACAAATAGAACAATTCCTGCTAACAGTATCAAAAATAAAAAATATACTGAAAGGGGCAGTACGAGACCTCTACCACTCAGTAAGGGTATAGCAAGCATTAATACCCAAATAACAGCCATAGAAATCCCAGCTACTTTCGTACCACTTTCTCTCTGCTTCTTTAACTTTAAATATTCCAAATAGATGAATGTAGCTTCTTCTCTAGAATATTGTCCAGTTTTTAGTTTGCGTTTAACTTCCTTATTTAACGTCGTTGTTCCAATTATATAAACCACTTCATTTCCTCCAAATAATCCCTCACTCTATCCTGCAACTGGGGTACAACCTTATCTGAGCTAAGAAATTCCTCAATGCTCATCAGTCTATATCCCTGCCCTTCATCACCAAAGACAATCTTGTCAAACTGTTCCTGATCCAATTTTCCAACTAGAAAGACGGATTCCTTCCCCTCAAAAAGCATACTTGGGTACACCTTACTCCAAAGCAGGCAATCCTCAGTCAGATGAATTCCTAATTCTTCGTAAACTTCACGCGCCGCGCACTCAAAAGGACTTTCATCGCCCTCTCGTCCGCCACCTGGCAATTCCCACATATTGGGCCAAGGAATGCTTGCCTTATCATCACGCAAGATAGTTAAAATCCTATCCTCACAAAAGAGGGCAATTTTGCAACCTGTAAAATCAGAAATTTTTATTTCCATATCAGACTCCTTCGGATAATTCTTTCTCCAACTCTGCTAACCAGTTTTCATAATAACGTTTCTCATCCCGTAGCATTCGGATGCTAGTCACTTCCTGTTCAGAAAGATGAATATCCTAATAATTTTAGAATTTTCATTAGACTCGGAATGATTAAATATCTCCAAGAAGAGACAATATCTCCTAACTTCATAATCGTATAAATCAATAATTCAGTCCAAATATTTATCGATTACTTTTATATTTCATCTCATAGAGCCATCTTTTTATTTCATTTTTACAGACATCAAAAATTTTATCTTTGAGGTCTTTATTATCTTTTTCGAAACATCCTTTCCATAAATTTTCATCTTCTACTTCGTAAACTAGGATATTTTGATCACTCAATTCTTTTTTAAATTCTGTGAGATAAGATGGTTTGTGAGAATGTAGACCAATATAACCTAAGTATGGATATAGTATAATTTCATCAAAATCAGTCACAGTTATAATAATACCATTTCGTAGTGGCTGGTGATTTGGATTAGCATTCTCCGAATAATCGTGTGGATAGAATAAAATGACACCAACCACATTCTCTCTTTTTACGATATTTCGTGCATCATCAACTCCTTGAGAAGGATCATAAAATTCCTCTACAAAACGACAGCTTATTCCATCGGATAAAACTTTCTTTCTTGGTTCAGATAGTTGCAACAAGATATTTTTAAACTTTTCATCATCAATACCCAATTTTTTTAGATAATCTGAAAATTCCTCAGTTTGAGAATCTATATGATTAATTTTTAAAAAAGCAATCTCATCTGAAAGTATCGTTGGGTTTAAAGCTAGCTGTCGCAAAAATTTTTGAATATCGGATTTCTTACTGTTAAACTCTTCTAATGATTTATCATGTCTATACTGGCTTCGATTATCTTGGAGAATAAAGGAGTATTCAAAAGATTGTGACGTTAATTGCTTTATTATTTTACGAATAATAAACTTAACTTTTAAAGAATGCAAATCATTATTATTAAAAAAACTATTCTCAAACTGTTCATATTCTTCTTTAGATAATTCCCCGACAAAAGCCAATAAGTCAATTAATTCCCAATAAAACTTTAATACTATAGGTTTATAAAGTTGATTTATATCTCTATAAAGATTGGTATTCATAAACTTATAAAGCTCAAATCCTTTTGAAAAACCTCTCCTACCAGTATCTTTTCTATCGTAATTTAATTCCCTATTATTCATTTTATTCATGAAATAGGAATCTAGGATTCTAATAAACTCATAACTTAGGGACAGCCCTTTTTTATTAACCCTGTAAATATAATTTAAAATGCCTAAGTCAGGAACAACAATAATATTAGGCTCAGAAATATAATCTGATTTTTCCAATAAAGATATTGCAGTAGATATATCTGTAATTAGCAATGTCGAAACATTACAATCAAAGAATAACCTTTTATTTTTATCAATCATATCAATAATTGTAGCTGTGTTACATTTATCTAATTCATCTATAGAAAAAGTAATATTAAAGTATTCAGACATGTTTTTTAAAAGTCGTAGTAGCTGACGCTCTTTTAACTCCTCAGTAACAATACTTTTTAACTCCCGAGACAACTCTTCATTATCACTTGAAGAAATTTTCCCTCTTAATTGAAATCCCGATTTTATTATTCCTATATTAGCACTTAAATCAATAGATGACTCGGATGATACTTCTGAAGTAGTTGATTCTAAATACCTCTTTGTATTTGTTATTTCTAGATCAAAATATTGCCATTGTTGTTGAGAAATAAACAAAAATTTCTCCAATTTTACCAGCTCGACTGATTTTCTTTCAAAATGCTCAACCTTATGATACAGTTCGTCAATATTTCTTCGAAAACTTGAAATATCTACTCGATTTTTTTGAAACAGAGGAAACTTACTGTTTTGGAGTTTATTCTGTTTATTTAAAAGATTAAACTGTTCAAATAAATTACTAGTTTGATTTGATAACTCGTTACATACATTATAAATATTTGAAGCATTCTCGAAATTTTTCTCAATTTTTTTCAGTCTTCTATGTATTGTTGAAAAATTTTCTCTTATTTTATCCTGTTCTAACCAATCGTACTTTTTTTCTTTTTCCTCAGCATTATACTCTAGAGTTGGATAAAACCCTCTATCATCATTAATGAAACCATCAAGATAGTCTTCAATATCCTCCATTCTTTTGGAAATAGCATTAGGAATTTGCATTAAAATTTCTCTATGAAAATCTTTGTTACCACTGAAAAAAGACACATTCACTACAAGAATTTCTTTGTCATCTTTATCACAACTATACTTTTTATCAAATTCCAAAGAAATATTTTTCAGACTTGATTTTCCTGATCCTCTGTTACCACATAAGACAAAAAGCCCTTTATCTTCTCTGTATATAGCCTGCAACTGCTCTACTATTTCTCGTTCTGTCGGCAATAATGAAAAATAGTCTCTAGCATCTCGGCTATAAGCACCAATATATTTTTTTTCCGCTGTCAAGATTTACCCCCCTTTACATTTACTCAAATCAAGCTTGTCTTCTTCCTAATACCTCGGGTAAGGATAAAACTCCCCTTCCTCCAAGCCAACTTTTCCTTCTTCAAAGACTTCTTGATTCCATTCCATGACGAACTCTTCTGCTTCTGTGTCTTCCAAAAAGTCCATAAGGGCATCCAGTCCAACCTCGGCAGTATCTTTGAGGAAAAGTGCAAAATAAGCTAAAAATTCACGAGAAAATCCTTTTTTAGGCAGGTAAGGGATGACCGTCAAATAGTCTTCTGCATTAACCGTTGACTTGGCAGGATTGTAGAAAAGAACCGCTTCCTCAAAGAGGATATCGTCTGACGAAACTTCTCCATCCTCATCCACCATCTCCACACCTGCAGCGTTTTGCGCTTCTAGTAAAAAACTCACTTCTACCGCGTGATTGCGCTTGTCCCAACTAATCTCAAAGTCAAAGGGAAAGTTCTTGTCCAACTCCTCCTCTAAAACATCTAAAAATCCGTATGTTGCCATTTTGTCCTCTTTCTATGCGACTCTTTAATCGCCCCGATTGCTCGGAAATATGCTAAAATAGATACTACCATCTTACCACATATACATCAGAAATTCATGTTAGAAAGGACTGCTATGCCAGACAATCTCGCGCTTCGCATGCGCCCCAAAACCATCGACCAAGTCATCGGTCAGGAGCATCTGGTCGGACCTGGAAAAATTATCCGTCGCATGGTGGAAGCCAATCGTCTGTCCTCCATGATTCTCTACGGACCTCCAGGAATCGGCAAGACCAGTATCGCCTCTGCCATCGCTGGAACGACCAAGTATGCCTTTCGGACCTTCAATGCGACTGTTGATAGTAAAAAGCGACTCCAAGAAATCGCGGAAGAAGCTAAATTCTCCGGTGGATTGGTCCTACTACTGGACGAGATCCATCGACTTGACAAAACCAAGCAAGATTTTCTACTTCCCCTCTTGGAAAGTGGTCTGGTCATCATGATTGGCGCTACGACTGAAAATCCTTTCTTTTCTGTCACTCCTGCCATTCGTAGCCGTGTTCAGATTTTTGAGTTAGAAACCTTGTCTAATCAAGATGTTAAAGGGGCGATTCAAATCGCTCTAACTGACCCTGAGCGTGGTTTTGATTTCCAAGTAGAGCTAGATGAGGATGCCCTTGATTTTATCGCAACCTCTACAAACGGAGACCTGCGTTCTGCCTTTAATTCACTAGACTTAGCCGTTCTCTCTACTCCCGAAAATGACAAGGGTATCCGCCATATCACACTGGATATCATGGAAAATAGCCTTCAGCGGAGCTATATTACTATGGACAAGGATGGAGATGGACATTATGATGTTCTCTCTGCTTTACAAAAGTCCATCCGTGGCTCGGATGTCGATGCCAGTCTCCACTATGCTGCCCGCTTGATTGAAGCTGGTGATCTGCCCAGTCTCGCTCGTCGCTTGACCGTTATCGCTTATGAAGATATCGGTTTGGCCAATCCTGAAGCCCAGATTCATACTGTAACTGCTCTAGATGCTGCTCAAAAGATTGGCTTCCCAGAAGCTCGCATCCTCATCGCCAATGTCGTGATTGATTTGGCACTTTCACCCAAGTCCAACTCAGCCTATGTGGCGATGGACAAGGCCCTTGCTGATCTCAAAACATCAGGGCATTTGCCTATCCCTCGACACCTGCGCGATGGTCACTACAATGGAAGCAAGGAACTAGGGAATGCGCAAAACTATCTCTATCCGCACAACTATCCTGGAAACTGGGTCAAGCAGGACTATCTGCCCGAAAAAATCAAAGACCAGCGCTACTTCACTCCGGAGGATACTGGCAAGTACGAACGGGCTTTAGCGCAACGCAAGGAAACCATTGATAAATTACGGGACTTGTGAAATCCTTTTCAAATAATTGCATTTTCCTCTTGATTTTTTTTGAAAAAGTGGTATCATATAAACATAGAAACGCTGTGGTGTACGACTTCACACTTAAGTGTTGACCGACTATTTTTTGTATTATTAGGGAAACAAAAGTCTTCTAACAGCATGTAGGCCGTCTCACACGGAAACAGCTTCAGTTAGAGCGAGTTGCCCACCTGCTTAATTGCGCGGGTTCAATACAAACCGTGAAGTTTCGGCACCAATACAGCTTTTTCTTTGCCTCCTTAGCTCAGTTGGTAGAGCAGTAGACTCTTAATCTATGGGTCGCAGGTTCGAGCCCTGCAGGGGGCATCTAAATCAACAGGAAAAGCCTTGGAATCAGGGCTTTTTTTGTGTCCTCCCTACTTTTATTCTATCAACAGATACTCAAGATATATTTTTTGTGTAAAAAAATTCTTTTGCTCCTCTACGAAAAACAAAAAAGCTATCCTACCTTTGCAAATTTGGATAAGATAGCAGAATATTTTAATGCAACTCCAACCCAACTATTTGGAACTAGTAAAGAGATTGGGTTAGAAAAGAGTGTTCTTGAATCGAATGAATACTCTGATAAAGTAAGTGAGATCTTAAAAGCGGTCAAATACATCGAACAATTCCTACAAACTGATGGACAGTACTTAGAGGATTTACTTTACCTAACAAGAGGCAACCAACTATACACAGAAGATGGAGAAGAGTTGTATACTGATCCAACTTCTCAGAAAAGAACATTTCATACCCAATATGAACCTGGTTTTATTGTAGCAAGAGACAAATCTCCACTAGAACTCTTAATTGAAAATAAAGATTTATTAGATTAACAGAAAGTAATCTTTTTAGAGTATCCTGACAAGAGAAACATATTGAAAAACCAATTCAAACCATAAATACTATAATAATGCAACATATTTTTCAAGATAAGATAGTATAAGTTCGTTTTTAAGATAATTTAAGTCTGTTATATATTTTTTTGAAATAACAAAAAATCCTTGATCTAAAAAATTAGAATAAAGGATTTTTGCAAGTACTATAATTAATTATTGATTATTTTTTAGTCTTTATAATTTCTTTAAGTCAACTCTTCATAATCAGGATGCTTCCTTATATAAATTGCTGCATAAACTGCATCTACCATGACAGCCGGCAAAGTCAAAGTCAATAAAATTCCCAATAAAACACCAAAAGCAATCTGAATATAACCGGTTAGGAGGGAGGGAATGATTGTTGCCCCAGCAAAAGCTATTGAAAAATTATTCCACCACGTTTTCTTTCTATCTCCTTCTTTTACTTGATTAAAGGCCCAGACTTTACCCTGGTTCTTTGGAAGATAATACCAAGCATAAAGACCACATGCAAAGATAAAAAGAAGTAATATAAAGATAATATAAAATGGAGTGAGAGGTGATTGATATATCTCCTTAGCTCCGATAGGACTTCCGTCTGAAATAACCATTAATAAACCAATAAAATCTAAACCTATCACTAAACTTAACACTGTGAGGGCTATTAAATAATATGTTAAAGTCTTCCAGGCGTTTACCAAATAGGGAATAAAAGAAATGATAATACCAAATATATTCACAACACCGCAAAGCAAAGAAAGCCCTTTAAAAATACCTAGATTATCTTCATAACTTCCAACCAAATACATAAAACCTCTCAATGCCAAACCAATCCATGGATATAACTTAATATAACCTAAACTAACTTCATTTGTAATCAAAGGGCCGTGGTAGCGTTCTTCAATCACTGCTTTCTTTTTCTTTAAAGCTCTCGACATAAATATACCTACTTATCTGTTCTGAATGATATTTTAACACTAGTATACCATAAAACCCATGTACCAACTTTTATTAAATCACAAAAGAACGCTTAAAAGACAATCTTTGATCCAAGCAAACTATTTTGCATTCTGCTCTATTTTGAAGGTCTCCATTGCCTTGAACTGCTCTAGTTCTTTTTCATCTTGAGGTTCAAAACCAAGGTATTTATACTTAAAATATTTTAAAAGAGCACTTGGTCCAAAGCCACTTTGATTCCATGGTGCATAGTCAAATTCAGCAGATAAGTTCATGCCAAGAACCTTTATGAGCCATTCGATTTTGCCCCACTTTTGCCCCATTTTTAAATAATGACATTGAAAATACCTAAAAGTATTTCCCTAAAATCACTTATATTTCAATATTTTTAATTACTATCAGTATGAAAATTCTTTCCAAATCCATGCAGGGGGCATCTAGATACAACAGGAAAAGCCTTGGTTTCAGGGCTTTTTTGTTTAAGTTCTTAGGATATTCTGAGTCTAGTATAGAGGAAATTCTTTTCTTATAAAACAAAAAACGCTATGTAGCGTTTTTTGTTATTCTTAGTTACTCGTCTAGTCGAATAAACATCATTGCGTTAAGCAAAGAGATGAGAGCGACTGTATTGACATTATTGGAATAGATCAGTCTCTTATTTTCAATAGGAGGAATAATAAAATTAGAAATAATGATGTCGTAAGGTGATTCTTTTAGAGACTCAAGTGATAACTCTAATTCACTCCAAACTTCCAGTTCAAAATTGTTACTGCAATAGTAAGCAAGTGTCTCGGCTACTGATTTTGCATGATACTGATCAAAATTACTCATAACCAAAACCTTTAATTTAGGTTGATTTTGTAAAAGGTTTAACACCAAGTGTTTGCTATGGGTGATAAAAGTATAGGTCAAATGATTGACCTTCATTGAACTACGATCCATATCCAAAGCCTCTAGATAGTGTTCAATCCCTTCCTTCACCTCTGAAACGAAGCGAGGGAAAATATTTTGAAAGTTCTTGATTGTATTGCCTTTTTGATCAAATAGGATAAACTCTGTCGATAATTCCTGGCGATGCAGATGTGCTGTATTATGCAGATGCCAAATCAGATTATCTCTATTGTCTACTTGGAGATTATACTCTCTTGATACCTGATCTACTAGATCGCCCAATAACTGATACGATTTTTTTACATAGCTGTCTGTTTTTGCATGGTTCAGAAATACTTCTTCATCTATGAAAAACATTTTTTGAAAATAGGATACAAATAGTTGACCGATTACTTCTTTATTCAGAGAGATATGATATTCAGAATCAAAGCTCGCTACAATCTCTTCGATGCCTTCTGCCTGCATAAAAGATTCCAACAATTGATTGTTAAAAGAATTTTTCTCAACTTCCAAGAAATGACCAAACTTTATTCGGTATAAATTTGTTACGAGGAGTAACTTTAACATTCGTTGAGTGGCGAAATTGACAGGAAATGAAGTTTCTTTATAGACTAGTGCCAACAGTTTACACAAAGGTTCTACAGAAAAATCTTCAAATGGCCATTCAAGGAAATAATATTTCTCTGAAAAATACTGGGCAAAAAAGTAACGGATATCAATCTCATTTCCAGTGATTCGAACTGGATTGAGGCTAATTTCAAAACGATATTGCTTCTTAATAATTTTATTAATATGACTGATGATACGGTAAAGAGAGGAAGAACTGATATAAAACTCTTTGCAAATACTATCAGTATCACATCCTTCATTAAAGAAGATAAATTCTAAAATTGAAAAGTGGGTTGAATGCTTAAAAAAATGATGATAGACCATCTCAATATCACTATCATCGGTATTAATGATACGGATGCCGTTTGTTGAGGAATGAAATATCAAGTCAGGAAAAGAAGACCTGACATGGGACAAGTCATTTTTTACAGAACGTTCTGTACAGTGCAATAATTCTGCTAGTTCTGAAATATGAAACCAGCGTTTGTTTTCAAATAGTAATTCCAATAATTCTAATTGTCTATGACTTTTTTTCGATAATAAATCTCTCATGTATAACTTTTCTTTCTTTATAATAAACTAAATGATTGTCTTTCAATCTTCATGCAATTATACCACACAGAGTGTATTTATCCTCATACAACGACTTTAGCTTGCTATGAAAAGACTCGCTTCATCACCTAGAAACTCATTAGAATCAAGCTTTTCTTATTTATCTGTATCTAGAGTACATGTTTACAGTACGGTTTTTAAGACGAACTATTATGCTTCCAAGTTGAGATAGTATATAATTAGTTCAATCAAAGATGTTGATTCTTTGATTTAGAAATAGAAAAGGAGGATACACTATGTTGTGGTCCATTATTGTAGGAGGTCTTATTGGTCTCATCGCAGGTGCAATCACTAAAAAAGGTGGTTCAATGGGATTGATTGCAAATATCTTTGCAGGTCTTATCGGTTCATCTGTAGGGCAATCACTTCTAGGAAGCTGGGGACCTTCATTGGCTGGAATGGCTATTATTCCGTCAATCGTAGGTGCAGTGATTGTTGTTGCAGTCGTTTCATTTCTATTTGGTAAAAAATAAGCATTACCTAATAAGAAATTAAAAGTGATAAGCCATAATTTTGAATACTGTAGACGGGTAAAATTATGGTTTAAAGCTTTTCATTTGAAAGGATTTAATATGTCAAAATCAAAGAAAATATTGTTACTTATTTTCTGTATTTTAATCTTGGCTATTTTCCTTCCTATTCTCATAGATTATCATCAGGTCAGTGATTTAGATATCCACTTATTCAGTTGGAGAGAACTCTACGCTGAATTTCTGATTGCTAGATATGTCTTTTGGGGGACACTTGTCCTATCTGTTTTAGTGTTAATTTCAATGCTAGTAATACTCTTCTATCCTAAACAGTATTTAGAGATTCAATTAGAGACTCAAGAAGATACATTAAAACTAAAAAATTCAGCTATCGAAGGCTTTGTTCGATGTTTGGTCATTGATCATCAGTTGATCAAAGAACCAACAGTCCATGTAAATAGCCGCAAAAATAAATGTTTCGTTTATGTTGAGGGCAAAATTCTTCCTTCAGACAACATCTCAAAACGATGTCTTGTCATTCAGAATGAAATAACTCATGGATTAAAGCAGTTCTTTGGTATTGAACGTGAGGTAAAACTTGAAGTTAAAGTGAAAGAATTTGAACCTCCAAAAACGACCAAAAAGACTGTTAGTCGTGTAAAGTAAGGAAGTAAAAAATGGAATGGTTTAAAAAATATCAGTATCCAATTATTGCAGGTCTAGTAGGTGTCATTCTCGCTTGCTTTATCTTATCCTTTGGCTTTTTCAAAACACTATTTGTACTTATTTGTGGAGCCCTAGGAGCATTTGCAGGATACTATGTTAAGGAAAAATATTTAAATAAATAAAGGAGTCTCGTATGTCAAACGTAGATAAAAATGTAGAAAAAAAAGATGTTGCTGCTGTTTCTCAAAATGTTAAAGGGGAACTCACTTATGAGGATAAAGTAATCCAAAAAATCATTGGTCTTTCACTTGAAAAAGTACCTGGACTTTTGGATGTGGATGGAGGATTCTTCTCTAATCTAACAGAAAAAATTATCAATACAGATAATGTCACTCATGGTGTCAATGTTGAAGTTGGGAAAGAGCAAGTTGCAGTTGACTTGAACATTGTTGTTGAATACCAAAAGAATGTCCCTGCTTTGTACAAAGAAATCAAAGATGTTGTCGTATCACAAGTTACAAAAATGACGGATCTAGAAGTTGTTGAAGTCAATGTGAATGTTGTTGATATCAAAACGAAGGAACAGCATGAAGCAGATTCAGTTAGCCTTCAAGATCGAGTAACTGACGTGGCTTCTTCAACAGGAGAATTTGCTTCAGAACAATTTGAAAAAGTGAAATCTGGTATCGGTTCAGGTGTTGCTGCTGTTCAAGAAAAAGTAGGCGAAGGTGTTGAAGCCGTTAAAGGCGAAACAAAAGAAAATGCTCGCGTACACTAATTCATCTAATCAAAATCAATCAATTTAAAGGAGGCAGAATCATGTCAACAGAAGAAAAATTAAACCAAGCAAAAGGTTCCATTAAAGAAGGTGTCGGCAAAATGATCGGCGATGAAAAAATGGAAAAAGAAGGAACAGCTGAAAAAGTTGTTTCTAAAGTAAAAGAAGTTGCTGAAGATGCAAAAGACGCTGTCGAAGGCGCTATTGAAGGTGTTAAAAACATGCTTCACAAAGACGAAAAATAAGGCTAAACGTTAATTGACCTTTTCATTATAGTAGTCAAAAAGAGGACCGTAAATGTCCTCTTTTTTGTAGATCGGATTCTAAACACGCTTCCCATTTTTCGTTAAAAGAGATTCTTAACAGGAAAAGCCTTGGAATCAAGGCTTTTTTGTTTACTTAAAATAATATCTCCCTTTTAAAGAAAGAACATTTAAAAGCTTACACACTACTAGACGTGCTTACTTATCCACCACCTGAGCTTCAAATTGGGCTGGTTGGTTGTCTACATTGGTAATGGTTATCGTGTAGGGCTTATTATTGGTGGCATCAAAGACTTTTTCACCTTGGTAACTCACAACAACTCCATCTTTTTCTAAATAAATATCTGCTTGATTGTTTGGAAGTTCTTCATCCTCCTCATCGAAACCATGACTTTTTATAATTTTTTGTTCCTCTACTTCATAGTAAACATCACCATTACTCTCACTCCAAACACTTGAGCCAGTTAATTTAATTTTACTTGAATCGTTTTTCTTCAAGATGAAGATTGAATAGTATTCCAAATCTTGTGTTCTGGGATTTACTCTTAAGTTGACGGATTGACCTGGTTGAAGAGTGTATTTGCCATAGTTCAAAACGGAAATGACAAACCAGACTAGCAGCAAACTATACAAGACTCCTATAATCATTCGTGAGCGCCTACTCTTAAACAAACGTAAAAGTAACAGTAAAGAGACAATAAAGAGCAATTCTGTAAACATTCTTGTCCCTCCTTTCTTATCATCGTTGACATTCTAAACAAGATCTCGTGTTAGTTTCTCAATAGTGCCATCAACCATATAAAGTCTGATACATCTTATCTAGAAAAGCTTTCAACTCTTTTCGAACAATCTTTAATAGGCGTTCTTCTTCGGCTTGAGAGATGTTCACACTTTCTTTTTTCTGATTACTAATATTAGAATAGTAACTACGTTTTAGGGTTAAATGATTATCTAAAATATAGTAGGCATTTATTTTTTCCTCATTTACCATTGTTGCAAATAAAACCGAGACTTCATCCCTGCCAGGATTCGACATTTTCAAATCGATGTCTCCTTTTATCCCTATGGAGTCAATTCCTCCATCCAAGCGGATGGCACCGTCGGGAGGAACAATATAGCCTGCTTTTCGCATGTCAGACGCATATTTTCCTGAATCCATTAAATGTTGTAAGACAGCTGTATTGTCCCTCTCTTCAAAAGAAGTCTTTAATTGGAAGCGTTCTTGGTGGCTTTGATACTGAGAATAAAGAGTGATACCAACAACTAAGGCAAGTACAGAAGCGAGCAAGATTCGTATTTTTCTACATCTCGACATGTTTATCTCCTCTATCTAAGAAATCATAGAAGTCTTGTTTCTAACTTTGAAAGATAACTTCCTTTTCCTTGAAAATCCTTGGGACTCTAGCCCCATGTGACTGCTATCTGCCCTTTTTCATGATGTATTTTCGTATAGGTACTTCAACCATTTGAACGATTTCAAATCCTTCTTTTTGGTAAAGCTTGTAAGCTGTTTGATTTGCCTCGTAGACATTTAGAGAAATAGTGTCTATGTCTTCATTTTTAAAGGCCAAACTAACAAATTTTCTTAAAGCCTGGCTACCTAAGCCTTGCCCCTGCTTCTGAGGGTTGATAAAAAATCTCCCGATATGAAGATTCCTGTCTTCTAGCCTGATTTTCTGGATAAGCCCCACAAATTCTTGTTCATCAAATATTGAAAAGATTCCTTCCAAATCTTGCAAGATTTGAATTGTTAAGGGAAAAGGAATCATTGTTCCCATCCATTGTTCTTGAAAGGATTTGCCAAGGGAGTTGGACCATTGGCATACGTGCTGAGCATTTTCTGTGCTCACATTTTCTTCAAAACGAATCATCATCTTGACCTCACCATCTTATCTATGTTTCTCCATTATACTACTTCTCCTATTTTTTACGAATAGATAAGTATGATTGATCTTTATTTTTTTCTTGTCGGGAGCATTCTCGCTTCTTTCTTGGGTTTGGTCATTGACCGTTTTCCTGAGCAATCCATTATCCGACCAGCTAGTCACTGCGATTCCTGTCAGACTCGCTTGCGTCCGTTGGATTTGATTCCTATCCTCTCGCAGGTATTTAATCGCTTTCGCTGTCGCTACTGCAAGATTCGTTATCCATTCTGGTATGCCCTCTTTGAACTCGGCTTAGGAATCCTCTTTCTAGCTTGGTCTTGGGGATGGATTTCCTTGGGTCAAATCATCCTCATCACTGCTGGCCTGACCTTAGGAATCTATGACTTTCGCCATCAGGAATATCCCTTGCTGGTCTGGATGACTTTCCACCTAATCCTCATGGCTTTCTGTGGTTGGAATCTAGTCATGGTCTTCTTCATTATCCTTGGAATCATGGCTCATTTCATAGATATCCGCATGGGTGCAGGGGATTTTCTCTTTCTGGCTTCTTGTGCGCTCGTCTTTAGCGTGACAGAATTACTCATCTTGATTCAGTTCGCTTCTGCGGCAGGCATTCTGGCCTTTCTCCTGCAAAAGAAAAAGGAAAGACTTCCTTTCGTGCCTTTCCTCTTACTTGCTGTTTGTTTGATTATTTTTGGTAAGCTACTGCTTGTTTGATAAAGTCCTCAATCGGCTCTCCTTGGTGGAGAGCTTTTACAATCTTCGAACCGACGATAACACCATCTGACACCGCATTGAAACGTTCCACATCAGCCTGACTAGACACACCAAAACCTGTCAAGACTGGGATGTCAGCTACTCGATGCAATTGCGCCAAGTGCTTGTCCAAGTCTGCACGGTAATTGCCTGATTTCCCTGTTACCCCATTGATGGCAACAGCATAGACGAAGCCTTCAGCTCCCTTGATCAACTCTTTTTGACGGTCGAGTCCTGTCGTCAAACTAACTAGGGGAATCAAGGCGATGTCCGTGTCTGCCAAAAAGGGCTCCACAAAGTTGGCATGCTCATGAGGCAGATCTGGAATGATCAAGCCCTTAACTGCTGTATCTGCCAGGTCTTTGACAAATTTCTCCACACCGTACTGAAAGAGGGGGTTGAAGTAGGTCATGATGACAAGTGGGATTTCTGTCTGAATGGTTTTCAAAGTTTCAACCAAAGCTTGGGTAGAAGTCCCATGAGCTAGACTGCGCAAGCCTGCTTCTTCGATCACAGGTCCATCTGCAACAGGGTCTGAAAAGGGAATACCCACTTCAATGGCTGAAACACCCAAATCTTCTAAAAAGTGGATTGTTTCAGCGAGACCCTCCAAGCCTTTCTCGTGGTCCCCAGCCATGATATAGGGAACGAAAATTCCTTTTCCTGCTGCTTTAGTAGCATTCAATTTTTCTGTTAGTGTCTTAGGCATGGGCTTCTCCCTTCTTTGCTGCATCTGCTTCCAAGCGGTCTTTGACTTGAACTACATCCTTGTCCCCACGACCGGATAGGCAGACAATCATTGACTTGTCTGGACCAAGTTCTTTGGCCAATTTCACTGCAAAAGCGATGGCGTGGCTAGATTCCAAGGCTGGGATAATTCCTTCCACACGAGACAAGAGTTGGAATCCTTCCAAGGCTTCCTCGTCCGTCACAGGAACATAGCTGGCACGTTTGATATCGTGGTAGTGAGAATGTTCTGGACCGATACCAGGATAGTCCAAACCTGCTGAGATAGAGAAGGCTTCAAGAATTTGACCATGGGCATCTTGGAGCACATCCATGAGAGAACCATGGAGAACACCTGGACGTCCCTTGGTCAAGGTCGCTGCGTGGTACTCTGTATCCACACCAAGTCCAGCTGCTTCAGCCCCATACATAGCTACAGACTCATCTTCTACAAATGGATGGAAGAGACCAATAGCATTAGAACCACCACCTACACAGGCTACTAGGGCATCTGGTAAATCTTGACCTGTCAAGTCACGGTACTGTTGTTTAGCTTCTCTACCGATGACACTTTGGAAATCACGAACAATTTCTGGGAATGGATGAGGCCCCAAGGCAGAGCCTAGGATATAGTGGGTATCATCGATATTAACTACCCAAGAACGAAGAGCTGCATTGACCGCATCCTTGAGCACGCGCGAACCATCTGTCACAGCCTCAACCTTAGCTCCTAAAAGCTCCATACGGAACACATTAAGGGCTTGGCGTTTAACATCTTCCTCACCCATGTAGATGGTACATTCCATGTTAAAGAGGGCCGCAGCTGTTGCAGTTGCCACACCGTGCTGACCAGCACCTGTTTCAGCGATAATTTTCTTTTTGCCCATTCGTTTAGCCAGAAGAACTTGTCCCAAGGCATTGTTAATCTTGTGAGCACCTGTATGGTTAAGGTCTTCCCGTTTGAGATAAATCTTGGCTCCGCCGATATGCTGGGTCAAGTTTTTTGCGTAGTAAAGGGGAGTTTCACGTCCTACGTACTGGCGCAAAAGTTGGTTCAATTCCTCTTGAAAGCTTGGGTCTGCCTGACTTTCACGATAAGCTTTTTCCAACTCCAAAACTGCTGTCATCAATGTTTCTGGGACGAAACGTCCGCCGAATTTTCCGTAAAATCCATCTTTATTTGGTTCTTGATATGCCATGCTTTACCCTCTCTATAAATCTTCTAATCTTTTCCTGATCTTTTTGTCCATCTGTCTCCACTCCGCTTGATACATCGACTGCATAGGGAGTAAAGTGTTGAATCGCTTTTGCTACGTTGTCTTCATTAAGCCCACCTGCGATAAAGAAGGGCTGAGCAAGTTCTGCTGTATCCAGTTGGCCCCAGTCAAAGGTCTGACCACTCCCTGCCACAGGCGCATCAAAGAGTAGATAGTCTGCCCGAGAATTGGGGACATGACCATTTCCATCCACCTGCACGGCCTGAATGCTGGCACAAGGCAAATCCTCAAACAAGTCATCCGCTACCTGACCATGAACTTGAACCAAGTCCAAGCAAACTTTGTCAATCGCTTCTAGCAGTTCTGCCCGACTTGGTGAAACAAATACACCAACCTTTTTAACGTTAACAGGAATGAGCTTTGCCAGCTCAGCAGCCTGATCCAAGGTCACCTGCCTTTTACTAGGTGCAAAGACAAAACCGATGTAGTCTGCCCCTGCTGATACGGCTATCTCCACCGCTTCTTTGGTCGACAATCCACAAATCTTAACCTTTGTCAATCTGCAACTCCTTGATTCTCTGGGCTACATCTTCTGCCTGCATGAGAGCTGTTCCTACCAAAATTCCGTTAAAGTATGGTGCTACTCGTTCCGCATCCTGCCCTGTGAAAATAGCAGATTCAGAAATGTAATAGCGATCTTCCTCAAAGTGCTGGGCCAAGTCTACACTGGTCTGCAAATCGACTTCAAAGGTGGTCAAGTTGCGGTTGTTAACCCCAATAATCTCAGCACCCAGTCTGTGGGCCACCTCTAGTTCAGCTAGATTGTGAGTCTCCACCAAGACTTCCAGACCAAGCTCTGTCGCATAGTCGTATAGTTCTTTGAGGCGTTCTTCTGACAAGGCTGCCACAATGAGCAAGATGACTGTCGCACCGGCATTGCGAGCACGGATGATTTGCTTTTCATCGATGATAAAGTCCTTGTTGAGCGTCGGAATCTGCACCTGACTGGAAATCTCCCGCAGATAATCCAAATGCCCTTTAAAGAAAACTTCATCTGTCAAAACCGAAATCATCACTGCGCCGTTCGCTTCATAAGTCTGGGCCTGTTGCACAATATCCACATTGAGATTGATATCTCCCAGACTAGGGCTAGCCTTCTTGACCTCAGTGATTACCTGCAAACGGTCCTGGTGATTCTTCAAAAATTCTGCCAAGCGATAAGTCTGGCGCAAGGGCTGGATTTCCTCCAGCTCCATTTGCTCGACCTCACGCGCCTTCTGCTCTAAAATTCGTGCTAAAAATTCCTGACTCATTTTTGGTACTCCTGTAACAGTCTGAGTTTTTCAAGGGCCTTGCCACTGGTAATCACTTGACGGGCCAAGGCAACTCCCTCCTTGATACTAGCTACCTTACCATTGGCATAGAAACCAAGACCAGCATTTAAAACTGTCGTTTCCAAGAATGGACTTGGTTCGTTTTGAAGAACGCTGAGCAAAATTTCTGCATTTTCCTGAGCATTGCCACCACGGATATCTTCGATAGCGTAGCGTTCCATCCCCAAATCCTCTGGAGTGAAGCTTGACAAGGTGATTTCGCCATTTTCAAGAAGAGCAATCTTAGTTGTCCCGTTCAAGCCAGCTTCATCCAACCCTTCTGGTCCAGCAACCACGATGGCACGTTTGCGACCCATATTTTTCAAAACCTGAGCTGTACTTTCTAGCAGTTCTGGACGACTAATGCCAAGCAACTGTGTTTCCAAGGCCATTGGATGAATCAGTGGACCAGTCAAGTTCATAATCGTTGGAATTCCCAACTCCAAACGAGCGGGCATGATGTATTTCATAGCTGGGTGCATGTTTTTAGCAAAGAGAAAAACGATTCCAGTTTTATCGAAAACCTTACCTAGTTCAGCTGGTTTGAGGTCAAGATTGATGCCCAATGCTTGAAGGACATCTGCCGAACCCGATTTAGAAGAAATCGAACGGTTACCGTGCTTAGCCATATGAATGCCGCCACCAGCCAAGACAAAGGCTGCAGTTGTGGAAATGTTAAAGCTGAAAGACTTGTCTCCACCTGTACCGCAGTTATCCATAGCATCATGGATTTCAGTTGGAATGTGTTGGGCATGGCCTCTCATGACTTGTGCAATGGCTGTGCGTTCCTCCGGTGTTTCCCCCTTCATCTTAAGGGCCAAGAGAAGAGAAGCAATCTGAGCTTCTGTTACGCGCCCAGTTACGATACGCTCAATGACATCCGTCATTTCCACACCTGATAAATTTTCAAATTTTGCTAATTTTTCAATAATCTCTTTCATCCTAGTTTCCTCACTTTACAACCTTCTCGATAAAATTCCGAATAGAAGACAAGCCATCTGGCGTTCCGATACTTTCTGGATGGTACTGGAAGCCATAAATCGGCAGGCTTTTGTGTTGAATTCCCATAATAGCTTGGTCATCAGTCGAACGAGCTGTCACTTCAAACTCTTCTGGCATTTCTTCAATCAAAATACTGTGATAACGCATGACTGGACGACCATCCTCAATGCCTTGATAGAGAACAGATGGCGCTTCAAAGCTGATATTGCTTTGTTTTCCATGCATGACTTTTGGAGCCAAACCTAGCTTCCCACCAAAGACTTCTGCGATGGCTTGGTGCCCCAAACAAATCCCTAGAATTGGCTTCTTGCCTGCAAAGTCACGAATCATGTCTTCCATCTTTCCGGCATCCACTGGCCAACCAGGACCGGGAGAAAAGACCAGACCATCTGCTTTTTCAGCTTCTTCATACAGCTTGGAATCATCATTTCTCAAGACCTGCACTTCTGCGAAATTCCCAATGTATTGAGCCAAGTTATAGGTAAAAGAATCATAGTTGTCAATCAATAAAATCATGGTCTTAGTTCTCCAATTCTAGTCATAGATTTTGCCTTGTTAATGGTTTCTTGGTATTCATTTTGGGCAATAGAGTCATAGACAATCCCTGCCCCAGCCTGCACATAGGCTGTTTGGTTTTTGAGAATCATGGTTCGGATGGCAATAGCGAAATCCATATCGCCCGTTGCAGACAAGTAGCCGATTGCTCCTGCGTATACGCCACGTTTTTCCGTTTCCAGTTCATAGATGCGTCTCATGGCCCGAATCTTTGGTGCTCCTGAAACTGTTCCAGCTGGAAGTGTTGATTTCAAGGCATCCATAGCAGTGAGTTCTGGAAGCAAACGCCCTTTCACCACGCTGGTCAAATGCATAACATAGCGGAAGAGCTCCACTTCCATATACTTGGTGACTTGGACACTGGCCGTTTCAGAGATGCGGCCAATATCATTACGCCCCAAGTCTACCAACATCCGATGTTCTGCTGTTTCCTTCTCATCAGAAAGCAGGTCTGTCGCCAAAGCCTTGTCCTCTTCATCCGTAGCCCCTCTTGGTCGCGTACCGGCAATCGGATTGGTTGTTACAACGCCATTTTTGACAGAAACCAAACTTTCAGGACTGGCACCGATAATTTGATAATCACCAAAATCATAGAAATAGAGGTAATTAGATGGGTTGGTCACGCGGAGATTTCTGTAGAAGTCAAATGGATTTCCAGTAACTTCTGCTGAGAAACGCTGACTGAGCACGCATTGGAACATATCACCATTACGAATCAAGTCACGAGCTGTTTCGACCATTTGCTCAAACTTCTGAGGAGCGATATGCGGTTTGAAGTCCAGCGGAGATAGATCCAAGTCTTCAAATTCATTTGGAGCAGGAATGCGTAATTCCTCAAGTACTTGGTTCAAAGCTTTTTCCAAGTCTTCTTGAACACGCTCGCTGTAAAGAGCATCCTCAATGACATGGATTTTTTCCTTCTTGTGGTCAAAGACCATGTAACTCTCATAGACAAAGAAATGCATGTCTGGCGTCCCAATGGTATCTTGAGGGATTTGACCAATTTCTTCATAAAGAGAAATCATATCGTAACCAACAAAGCCAATAGCTCCCCCACCAAAAGGTAGGTCTGAATGGTGCTGGCTCTTATGAGTCACTTCATAAAGGAAATCCAAGGGATCCCGATCAATCACTTGACCATTTTGATAAAGGACTCCATTTTCAAACTGAATCTCAAAAACTGGATTATAGGCTAGGATAGAAAAACGAGCGGTTTCCTTGTCTCTCGGAATACTCTCTAAGATAACCTTGTGTTGCCCCTTTAGGCGCATATAAGCCAAGATTGGTGATAAGACATCTCCATGAATGATTCGTTCCATTGTAATTTCCCTTTCAGTTTCTTATTTTTAATTTTTTGTCTTTTTTCTATTTCCCTTAAATAGTGCGGACGGGAGGTAAAATTATCCAGTGGATGATTTTAGAAATCCATGAAATGAAAGACCTAATTTTCGAGCTCCTCGCTCATTCATTTCTAGGCTCAGGCTAAAATAGTTCCCCGAACTATTTTACTCTCAAAAATTCCGTTCTAGAGAAGCAAAGATGCTTCTCTAGAATACCACTATGGCGGGAAATAGCGGTTTAATGCTCACTTCGTTCGCAAATATTTTATAGAAATTTATTTAGTGATAAAGCATAATTTAAAACTGATAGCCATATCTACGATAAATATATAAAAATCCCCACGCAAAATAACTTGCGTGAGGACGAAATTCGCGGTGCCACCTCAATTATAGGATTTCTCCTATCTCTCATCCCTGTCTCAGATACCTCCTGTAACAGGCTGTGCGATAAAGGGCACTCCCTTGAGAATTATGTTTTCTTCTCTTGTTTCAGATGGACCCAACCTTACAGCATTCTCTGCTTGTTTCCAGCAACCACAAGCTCTCTGTGAGAGAAAAGACTGTAATTTTTCCATCTATTATTTTTTAGCTTCTAGGTAGTCTGCAATGGCAGCTACGTCCTTGTCTCCACGACCAGAGACATTGATGATGATAATCTCATCTTTACTTAGTTTCGGTGCACGTTTAACCGCCTCTGCGATAGCGTGCGAACTTTCGATCGCTGGGATAATCCCTTCAGTCTTGCTTAGAAGGAGCAAGGCTTGAACAGCTTCTTCATCTGTCGCTGCTACGTATTCCACGCGGCCAGAATCTTTGAAGTAGGCGTGTTCTGGGCCAACCCCTGGATAGTCCAAACCAGCTGAGATAGAGTAAACTGGCGCCAGCTCTCCGTCTTCCTTAAAGACTGCATAGGTCTTCATACCATCGACAATTCCGACACTACCCTTTGTCATAGTGGCTGCATGCTTGTCTGTGTCAAGCCCATGACCAGCAGCTTCGACCCCAACCAATTTGACTTCTTCATCAGCCACATACTGCGAAAAAGCACCGATGGCATTGGAACCACCACCTACACAGGCAATGACGTAGTCTGGTAAACGACCTTCTTTTTCTAAGATTTGACGACGAGATTCTTCACTGATGACCTTTTGGAATTCATGAACAATTGTAGGATAAGGATGAGGTCCTACAGCAGATCCCAAAACGTAGAAGGCTTCAAGGTCATTCATCCATGCTCCAAAAGCTGCATCGACCGCATCCTTGAGGGTACGAGTGCCTGTTTCAACTGCATGGACAGTTGCTCCCATCATCTCCATACGGAAAACATTGAGACGTTGACGCTCCACATCTTCTGCCCCCATGTAGACATCACAAGCCATACCAAACTTGGCTGCAGCAGCTGCTGTCGCAACACCATGCTGACCAGCTCCTGTTTCTGCAATCACTCGTTTTTTGCCCATACGTTTGGCAAGAAGGATTTGTCCTAAAACGTTGTTGAGTTTGTGAGAACCAAGGTGGTTCAGGTCTTCACGTTTAAGATAAATCTTAGCCCCACCTAGGTGGTCTGTCAAACTTTCCGCAAAATAAAGCGGTGTTTCGCGACCAGAATAATCCTTCAAGTAATGGCGAAATTCTGCCAAAAATTCTGAATCATCCTTGTATTTATCAAATGTCACTTCCAACTCATCCAACAAAGCCTGAATCGGCTCCGGTACAAAACTACCACCAAATTGTCCAAAATAACCTTTAGTTGTCATAAATTTTTCCTCTTTCAGTATTAATTTAAAGATATGAAAAAAGCCCACACACAGATTGGATTCTGTGTGAGGGCGTTGGTAACGCGGTGCCACCTCAATTATAAAGGGACTATTCCCCTTTACATCTCTGCCTTGTCTAACAACAAGTTGCACTGTAAGGTGTGCGCACCGAATTTTCATTGTTTCAAATTCATTTTTAAAATCAGCCCACTTTCACTACTTCCAACCACCTGTTCACAATCACCACAGGCTCCCTGAAGATCAAAAATAGTTACTTTTCTGATTTGTTGAGAATATTATATGCTATTGTCCGCTTTTTGTCAAGATTTTTTATTATTTTTTTCCAGAACCGAGGATTTCTTCAGAAATTCTCACCAAAGTCTGAACGATGTAATCAACTTCTTCATCGCTTAATTTAGTGTGAAGAGGGAGGGTAATTTCATTTTCAAAGAAGGCATAGGCCCTTGGATAATCTGCCATATCAAAACCAAGATTCTTATAGGCTGTCAAGAGAGGAAGCGGTTTATAGTGTACATTACTTGCAATTCCTGCTTTGGCCAATTCTTGGATGATAAGGTTGCGTTCTTCTAAACTTGCTCCTTCTACATGGGTGATGTAGAGGTGGCGTGAAGATTCGACAGTATCAGTCTTGTGTACCAGTGGGTGAATACGAGTACCTGCAAAACCACGATCATAGCGGTCCACGATGTCCTTACGACGTTCTAGCAAAGCTGGGTAACGATCCAATTGTACCAAACCAATCGAAGCCATGATATCGGTCATATTGCACTTGTAGGCTGGTGTGACGATATCGTATTCCCATGAACCCAATTGCATCTTGGCAAGAGCATCCTTTGTTTGACCGTGAAGGGAAAGGATTTGGAACTCCTTGTACATCTCTTCGTCGTCAATCGCTGGATTGGCTTTCCAAGTCGCACTTCCTCCCTCAGCAGTTGTAAAGTTCTTAACGGCATGGAATGAGAAGGAAGTAAAGTCAGCGATAGATCCAGCTGGTTGTCCTTTGTAAGTAGATCCCAAAGCATGAGCACTATCAGAGACAATCACGATACGGTTAAAGGCCTTTTGCCACTTGCTAGCAGCTGTAAAGAGATCACGTTTTTTCTCCACAACTTGGAACAAACGGTCATAGTCGCACACAATCCCTGCAAGCTCAACCGGAATAATCACCTTAGTCTTTTCAGTAATGGCTTGCTCTAGCAAGTCATAGTCCATTTCAAACGTATCTGCTTGGATATCCACCATGACAGGTGTCGCTCCTACGTGTGTGATGACACTGCATGAAGCTGTATAAGTCATAGCTGGAACGATGACTTCATCACCTGATCCCACTTCCAAAACACGTAAAATCAACTCAAGAGCGGCTGTCGCAGAGTTGAGGCAGACAGTCTTAGGTGTCTGTGTGTATTGAGACAAGCGACGCTCCAGTTCTTTTGTCTTAGGACCTGTTGTGATCCAACCAGAGCGCAGGGTATCCGCTACTTCAGCAATTTCTGCTTCTGTAATATCGGGTGGTGAAAATGGAATATTGTAATTTGGCATTGATTTGCTCCTTTTATCTGTACTCATTTTCTTATGACTACTTTATTTTAGCACTTCAAACACGGTTTGAAACATGATTTTGATGTCTCCAAGGAAACTAAATTCTCGGAGATAGGCGAGATTATAGCGCATCTTTTCAGGAAGAACATGCTCTACATAGGCCTGGTCAACCGACAGACCTTCCTCTGTCATCTGACTGATGATCGTGTCCTCATCCTTGTAGTTGATGCTGGCTGGAGAGGTGATTCCTGCTGGCAAGAGCAAGGTCGCCATCATTTCAGGACTATACTGCTCGGTGTAACGTGGCACTTCAGGACGGGTCCCTACAAAGGACATCTCGCCTTTAAGGACATTGACCAGCTGAGGTAGTTCGTCCAAGCGCACACGGCGGATGAAATTTCCAACCTTGGTAATGCGGCTGTCGTTAGCAGAAGTCACCAGGCTTCCTTTTTTATCCGCATCCGTTACCATAGTACGGAACTTCCAAATCTTGAACGGACGGTTGTACTGGGTCACGCGCTCTTGCTTGTAAATGACAGGTCCCTTGCTATCCAACTTGATCCAAATGCTCAAGATAAGAAAGATGGGAGAAGTCAAAACTAGCAAAAACAGAGCCAGAACCCAGTCTAGGCAACGCTTGAAAATCAGCGAACCCTTCCTTTTAGAGACAAGCTGGTAATAAGACTCAACCTCGCTTGATTGCATTTCCACGGGCAAGTCTTCCCATTTCAGCATGCTGTTTCTCCTTTGTTTTTATTATACTATTTGTCAACATTTTTCATTATACCACAAAATGGAAAAGGCGGTGCAAGAAATCTGTGATTTGAAGAATTTCCTTCTGGTGCTCAATGAAAATCAAAGTACAGCTTTGAGGTTGCAGATAAAGCTGACATGGTTTGAAGAGATTTTCAAAGAGTATTAGGACATGGCCCCTGCCTGCAAGCTATACATTTTGTGATAGGTTCCTCCCAAGGCCAAGAGTTCCTCATGGGTTCCACTCTCTATGATGCGCCCCTTATCCAAGACATAAATACAGTTGGCGTCCTGGATGGTCGAAAGGCGATGAGCAATGGCAATGGTTGTCCGTCCCTGTCTCATCTTAGCTAGGGAATCTTGAACCAAACTTTCTGTTTCAGAGTCAATATTGGCTGTCGCTTCATCCAAAATCAGGATTTTAGGCTGACTGGCGACTGTTCTAGCAAAGGCAAGAAGCTGGCGCTGGCCAGTAGAAAAGCTCGAACCACGCTCGGAAACGGGGGCATCATAACCCTGCGGAAGGTCCTGAATAAAGGAATCTGCATCCACAAAGGCAGCCGCAGCCTGGACCTCTTCATCACTAATGTCTTGGTACATGGCGATATTGGACTTGATAGTCCCGTGATAGAGGAAGGGATCTTGTAAGACTAAACCGATATTTTTTCTCAGCTCTTCCTGACTGTAGTCTCTAATATCCACACCATCCAAGAGAACGTGGCCTGACTGAAATTCATAAAAGCGCATGAGGACATTGATAATGGAAGATTTCCCCGAACCTGTATGACCTACAAAGGCAATGGTTTCGCCCTTGTTAACTGAAAAGGAAATATCATCCAGAATCGGATGTTTGCCATCATATGAGAAACACACATGTTCAAAACGGATATTGCCTTCTTGGACTTTTGCTTGCTCATCTTCTTGAAGAGGCTCATAGGTCATTTCATCAATCAAGGCAAAGACACGACCTGCAGACACCATGGAAGTTTGAAGGGTTGAAAAGTTTTGCGTCACCTCAATCAGGGGATCAAAAAGACGGTTGATGTACTGGATAAAGGCATACATGGTTCCGGCTGTTATCCCGATTGAAAGACCACGGTAACCAAAGTAAGCCATCAAAACAGCGTAGCCTAGGAGTTTCAGCAAACTCATAGCAGGTCTCAAAAAGAGGGCATCCAAGGCTACAGATCGGTTGGCATAGACCAAGTGTTCTTGGTTGATTTCATCAAATTCTGCCTGCAGGCGCTTCTCTTGATTAAAGGCCTGGATAATCCTAATCCCCTCGATATTCTCTGCCAGCTTACTATTGATATCTGACAAGAGACTTCTGGTTTTCTCGATGATTTTCACTGATTTTTTCCGGTAGAGATTGACCAAAAGGAAAATCAAGGGAAGAAAGAGCAAGACTAAAGCTGTCAAACGAAAATCCAGCACCAACATGGTATACAGGGTTGTCAGAAAGATGAAGACTGCTGAAATAAAGCTGGATAAAATCCCCGAAAACATATCACTGATGGTCTCGGTATCATTTGTCAAACGAGAAACGATGGAACCTGCTGGCGTCTTGTCAAAATAAGACATGCCCAGTTTCTCCATATTGGCAAAGGCATCGCGACGAATATCTCTGACAATACTGTAGGACACCCGCGCAAAGAGAAGATTGCCGACATACTGAACTAGAGTTTGTAGGAGATAAAGACCATAGTAGGCTAATAAAACTGTAATAGCAAGATGGTTTAGGTTGCTGAGGTACTGGTCGATAAAGTGGGAAGCCACAAGGGGAATGACACTTTTAATGACTGTAGTCACGAGGAGAAAACTGAGTGCCAAAAAGGTCAGGAGGCCATAGGTCTTGAGATAGGACATCAAGCGCTTCAATACAGCCCATTGTTCTTTCTTATTCTGCATCTTCTTCTCCTTTCATTTCCAACTGCTGAGACTGATAGGTTTGGGCATACCAGCCATCTAAAGCTAGCAGGTCTTCGTGTGTACCGCGTTCTATGATTTGGCCATTTTGCAGAACCAAAATCAGATCTGCATGTACAACTGCACTGAGGCGATGGGCTGTGATAATGGTTGTCTTATCCTTCCGCGTCTCCTTGAGATTGTCGATGATTGCATACTCCGTCTTGGCATCCACGGCGGACAAGGAATCATCTAAAATCAAAATATCAGGGTCTAAAATCATAGCCCGACTCATTGCCAGACGTTGCTTTTGACCACCTGAGAGACTGACTCCTTTTTCACCTATCAGCGTATCAAATCCCTGAGGCATGTCTACAATATCTTGGTAAACTTGTGCTAGCTTGGTCGCTTCCTCGACTGCTGAAAGGGGCAAGTTCGGATTGCCGAAGCGGATATTGTCTAAGATAGAGGTCGCAAAGAGAAACTGGTCCTGAGGAACATAGCCCATGAGACCACGAAGGTCTGTCAGACGATAGTCCCGAATATCATGACCGTTTAGGTAAATAGCTCCCTTATCCACATCGTATTCACGCAAGAGGAGCTTAATCAAGGATGTTTTTCCAGAGCCTGTCTGACCGACCAAGCCTAGGGTTTGTCCTTTTTCTAAACTAAAGTGAATATCCGTCAGTGTCTCCTCATTTTCAAAGGCAAAGCTGTCAATGGCGTACTTCAAACGTCCATTTTCGATACTGTCCAGAGGAAACTCAGGGTCTTTTACAGGTGATTCCTGAGACAAAAGTTCCTCAATCCGCTGGAAAGAAACCTTGCCTCGCTGAGTGATATTAAAGAGGAAGCCAATGGCCATAAGAGGCCAAACCAGCATATCCAAGTAGCTGATAAAGGTAACCAGATTTCCAACCGTAATCTGCCCCTCCTGAACCATCAAAGAACCGAGCAAAAGAGTTAAAACGTAGGACGAACCAACAAACAAGAGAACCATGGGATCGAAGAGACTATCGTATTTCATGGTTTGCAGGTTCTTTTGGAAGGTCAATTCATTTACTTCCTGAAAAGACTCCAGCTCATCCGTCTGATAACCGAAAGACTTGGTCACTTTGATACCTGATACAGACTCCTGCACCTTGTTATTGAGTTCGGAAAAGGCAGCTTGAGATTCTCCGAAAGCCTTATGAGTCTTTCTCCCTAGACGACTGGTCGCATAAGCCATAAAAGGCAAGGGAAGAATGGCAACCAAGGTCATTTGCCATGAAATGCTAAAGAGCATAGTCAGCAAGGTCACTAGAGCCGTGATAGAGGCATCGACCGCAGACATGACACCACCACCTGCGAGACGAGTTAAGGCATTGATGTCATTTGTAGCGTGCGCCATCAAATCCCCTGTCCGATAGGTCTGATAAAAGGCTGGCGACATCTTGGTAAAATGCTCAAACAAACGAGACCGCATAATCTGCCCCAGACGGTAGGAAGTTCCAAGGATATACATGCGCCAAACATAGCGCAGATAGTACATCCCAAAGGCTGCCAGCAGTAGATAAAATAGATTAAGAAGGAGGTCCTGCTGGGTTAATTGCCCCGACGTAATGGCATCAATCACCCGTCCCATGACCATGGGGGGAATGAGATTGAGGACGGAAACCAAGACTAAGGCCACAATCCCGACTAGATAACGGCGCTTTTCTAACTTGAAAAACCACCAGAGTTTTTGAATAATGGACATAAAATCCCTTTCTGATTGCAAATGGAAACCTGAGGCCAAGACTCAATGAAAATCAAAGAGCAAACTAGGAAACTAGCCGCAGGCTGCTCAAAGCACTGCTTTGAGGTTGTAGATAGAACTGACGAAGTCAGTAACCTACATACGGCAAGGCGACGTTGACGCAGTTTGAATTTGATTTTTGAAGAGTACAAGACCCCAGGTTTTTCTTATTCATAAGTTACGACTGTGACGGCACCCTTGTCATACTCAGCGATAAAGATATTGGCAACATTGTCATACCCTTGTTTGCTGAGGTTATCAAGTAGCCATTCTTCGCTCCGACCAATGGTCTCCAAAATTTCGACTTGGATCACACCGTCTGTGACAACAGGATACTTGGGATTCTCATCTCCCATTTGGACTACGATAAGTTGACCGTTCTGCTCCTGCATAGCGCGTTTGACCTGTTTCATTTGGAAAATTCCCTGACTACGTAGCTTAAGAGCTACGTCCGCTGCTGATAAACCAACCGAACGGCAGGCTTCTGGATCAATCTTCCCATTTTTGATGAGCAGGGTTGGCTTCCCATCAATCAAACGTTTCACAAAGTGAACATTATTGTTCAGCCATTTGAGAGTCAAGACCAGAATGGTCCACATAATCAGGATAACTGCATACTGAAGGATACTGATAGCGCTATTGTAAATCACCCCACCGATGATCCCCCCGAGTACATAGTTCTGAATTTGATCTATTGCTGAGTTAGGCGCTAGGTTACCCTTTCCGGTCACATTAATTACGAAAACCAGAGAAAAGAGACCCAAGGCTAGTTTAATTAAAATTTCGATATAATTGAGTGTCATTTGTTCACCTCCACCAGTTCAATTGCATCCGTTTTATACAATTCCACTTTCTCTAGCAGGTACTTGTCTGGCTCACTTCCGTTCAAGGCACGGTAATAGCGATCTCCGACCTTGATAAGTGCGCCATCCGTATCTGCAGAAGTATTGACATAAACCTCTGACTTGTCTACTCCCAATTCTTTGGAAACAAGCTCGATGAAATGAAGTGAAGCTTGAAATTTATTATTAGAAACTTGATTATTTTGATAAGTTGTGATGCTGACCAAAAGGAGAGCTAATAAGGTCAAAGCTGAAATCATGACCAACTCACGAAATTTGGTCCCCTTTTTATCATGGTAAGCCTTGAAAGCTAAAAATCCTGTCACAGCTAATAGGACAATCCCTAAAGCAATCATGATGCCATTTTGCTGACCGATTTGGCTGAGGACATAGTCATAAGAATAGAATTTCATGTATTTTCACTCCCTTTCATAAAATCATTCTTAATTATAAACGAAAGAGGGTGATTTTTCAAACCATACGTTGGGGAAATACGCCTTTTTTTGGTATAATATAGTCTGTAATCTGAATGAAAAAGGTAAGTTTATGAAACTCATATCATGGAATATTGATTCCCTCAATGCTGCCCTAACGAGCGACTCAGCTCGTGCAAAATTGTCCCAAGAAGTCCTACAAACCTTGGTAGCTGAAAATGCTGATATTATCGCTATCCAGGAAACCAAGCTTTCTGCAAAAGGGCCTACAAAGAAACACTTGGAAATTTTAGAAGAACTCTTCCCAGGTTATGAAAACACTTGGCGTTCCTCTCAAGAGCCTGCCCGCAAAGGCTACGCTGGAACCATGTTCCTTTATAAGAAAGAACTCACGCCAACGATTAGCTTCCCAGAAATCGGGGCTCCTTCTACCATGGACTTGGAAGGCCGCATCATCACCTTGGAATTTGATACATTTTTCGTAACGCAAGTTTACACTCCAAACGCTGGTGATGGGCTCAAACGCTTGGAAGAACGCCAAGTCTGGGATGTCAAATATGCTGAGTATTTGGCGCAACTAGACAAAGAAAAACCAGTCCTTGCGACTGGAGACTACAACGTAGCTCACAAGGAAATCGACCTTGCAAATCCTGCCAGCAACCGCCGTTCACCAGGATTTACAGACGAGGAGCGTGCTGGATTTACCAACCTCTTGGCAACTGGGTTTACTGACACCTTCCGCCACATTCATGGTGATGTCCCAGAGCGCTATACTTGGTGGGCACAACGCAGCAAGACTTCTAAAATCAACAATACAGGCTGGAGAATCGACTACTGGCTCACCAGCAATCGCGTGGCTGAAAAGGTAACTAAGTCTGACATGATTGACTCAGGTGCGCGCCAAGACCATACGCCAATTGTATTGGAAATTGAACTCTAAGGAGAAAGCTAATGGACTATCAAGCTGTCATTCCTGAATTTGTAGTATCTGACCTCGAAAAGTCACGCCACTTCTACTGCGACTTGCTGGGATTTTCTGTCGAATACGAGCGTCCAGAGGAGAAATTTCTCTTCCTCTCGCTTGAAGACTGCCAACTTATGCTAGAAGAAGGCAGCACAGAAGAATTAGCCCAACTAACCTATCCTTTCGGGCGCGGTGTCAATATTTCCTTTGGCATTGAAGATGTCCCTCAGCTCCACCAAAAACTGCTAGAAGCTGACTATCCTATTTATCGTCCGCTGACCAAAAGAGAATTTCGAGTGGGAGATAGCTTTATTTACCCTCATGAATTTGCAGTTTTGGATCCAGATGGTTATTTTCTAAGATTTAGCGAATAGAATAATCGAAGTCTACAATACTATCTAGCATTGCAGCCTTTTATTCGTTCGTTTTTATGATCTATTTACTAACAAAATATTTGATTTATAAAGCTAATTGGTGTAAAATATAAACATTGGCAGTAGCCTGTTTAAAATTGAATATCATTTTACTTGTTTATGTCGTGAATTGGCACGACGTTTCTACAAGGTGCCGGAACACCTAACAATGAGTATGTCAGCTGAAGGTATGGTTTTGGCCATACCTATTTTGAGGACTTACTTAGGGGATTAAGTAGGTCCTTTTTCTATTACATAGTAGAAACTCTAGACAAGCAAATGAAGCATCTTTTAGACTTTAGGAGGTCTTATGAAATTATTAGAAGAGCGCATCCTTGAGGATGGGCATATCTTGGGGGACAATATCCTCAAGGTGGATTCCTTTTTAACCCATCAAGTTGACTTTAGCTTGATGCGAGAGATTGGGAAGGTATTTGCGGACAAATTCGCTTCTGCTGGCATTACCAAGGTCGTAACCATTGAAGCGTCAGGTATTGCCCCAGCCATTTTTACTGCCGAAGCTTTGAATGTTCCCATGATTTTCGCCAAGAAAGCTAAAAACATCACCATGAACGAAGGAATCTTAACCGCCCAAGTCTACTCCTTTACTAAGCAGGTGACCAGCACCGTTTCCATCGCTGGAAAATTCCTCTCACCTGAGGACAAGGTCTTGATTATCGATGATTTCCTAGCAAATGGACAAGCTGCCAAAGGCTTGATCCAAATCATCGAACAAGCCGGAGCAAAAGTTGAAGCCATCGGTATCGTGATTGAAAAGTCTTTCCAAGATGGTCGTGATTTGCTTGAAAAAGCTGGCTATCCAGTTCTATCACTGGCTCGCTTGGATCGTTTTGAAAACGGTCAGGTCGTATTTAAGGAGGCAGATCTCTAATGCAAAAACAAGAAAAACATTCGCAAGCAGCCGTTCTTGGATTGCAACACTTATTAGCCATGTACTCAGGTTCTATCCTGGTTCCTATCATGATTGCGACAGCTCTTGGCTATTCAGCTGAGCAGTTGACCTACCTGATCTCCACAGATATCTTCATGTGTGGGGTGGCCACCTTCCTTCAACTCCAACTCAACAAATACTTTGGGATTGGACTACCAGTCGTTCTCGGAGTTGCCTTCCAATCCGTCGCTCCTTTGATTATGATTGGGCAGAGTCACGGTAGTGGGGCTATGTTTGGTGCCCTTATCGCATCAGGGATTTATGTGGTTCTGATTTCAGGCATTTTCTCAAAAGTGGCCAATCTCTTCCCCTCTATCGTAACAGGATCTGTCATTACCACGATTGGTTTAACCTTGATTCCTGTCGCTATTGGAAATATGGGAAATAACGTTCCAGAGCCAACTGGTCAAAGTCTCCTACTTGCTGCTATCACTGTTCTGATTATCCTCTTGATCAACATCTTTACCAAAGGATTTATCAAGTCTATCTCCATTTTGATTGGTCTGGTTGTTGGAACTGCCATTGCTGCTACCATGGGATTGGTTGATTTCTCCCCTGTTGCGGCAGCACCGCTTGTCCATGTTCCAACTCCCCTCTACTTTGGTGTACCTACTTTTGAAATATCATCCATCGTCATGATGTGTATCATTGCAACGGTGTCTATGGTTGAGTCCACTGGTGTTTATCTGGCCTTGTCTGATATTACTAATGACCCAATCGACAGCACGCGCCTGCGCAACGGTTATCGTGCAGAAGGTTTAGCCGTACTTCTCGGAGGAATCTTTAACACCTTCCCTTACACAGGATTTTCACAAAACGTTGGGTTGGTTAAATTGTCAGGTATCAAGACTCGTCTGCCAATCTATTATGCAGCTGGTTTCCTAGTCCTCCTTGGACTCCTACCTAAGTTTGGCGCCCTTGCCCAAATCATTCCAAGTCCTGTTCTTGGTGGTGCTATGCTGGTGATGTTTGGTTTTGTTTCCCTTCAAGGGATGCAAATCCTAGCTCGCGTTGACTTTGCTAACAATGAACACAACTTCCTTATCGCAGCTGTCTCCATCGCTGCAGGTGTCGGACTCAACAATAGTAATCTCTTCGTCAGCATGCCGACAGCCTTCCAAATGTTCTTCTCAAACGGAATCGTCGTAGCCAGCTTACTGGCCATTGTACTCAATGCAGTATTAAATCATAAAAAGAAATAAGAAAAAGAGGTGTGAGCCTCTTTTTTGTTTATCACAAATTGATTATAAATACTATCAATCCCAATTCCCAGCTAAGATTTCTTTTATAAACTTTTTAGGCATCCAAAAGGAGTGTTTTGTAATCCTACGTCCATCTGGAAGTTCATCCGTATCAGATAATGAACCTTTCCCAACAAATTTTCCTTTTTCAATTTCATAATAAGTATTTGTAGCGTGTAATTTCGTAAATAGGATTCTGTTTATCTTACTTTGAGGGAAATTGGTTGAAACTTTATTACCATTTTGGGTTAATTTAACTCCGTCAGAAATAATTTGTCTAGTTTCCTGCCACACTCTTTGTATTTCTTCTAATTGTCTATCCTGAAATCCCCAAAACTTGATAGAATCTAATACAAATAGCTTCGGTTCAATTTCCTTAAAAATAACGAAGAGGAATCGTTTATTGTAAATTTCATTATAAACATGTGATGATTCCCAACTATCATTTGCTGCTAGTTCTTTAAAACAATAAGTTTTAAACGGGGAGTCTTCCTTAGGTAAATTATTCTTATCTACTCGAATAACTCTCAAATTCATGTTTGCTTTTTGAAATTCTTTTGTCTTATCTAAATCCCCTGTTAAACCTAAAATTTTTCTAATCAGAGTACTATTCTTACCTTTTGCTTTGGGATTCACTTCAAATCTATCATATAACTCTTGTTCAGAGAAACCTTTGTAGGAGAGAATCTTCTCTGCAATAACCTCAGTAAATGATTTTTTCTCACCCCTAAAATTAGCCAGGACACTTTCTTGATCTGATTGATTAAAGATTTTATGATTAATCAGATAGGTCATATAACTTGATTTTAATTCCCAAGCTCTTTGTTTCGCTAATTCATAACTAAAAGGTTGTTGTCTTAAATCCTTTCCTTTACCTGCCCCTTTTGTACAAGTTGATAAATAGTTCCCATCTGATTCTGATAATTCATGTGCCCTTCCATTTTTGATTTTATCTGTAATCTTCTTATAGTCTTCAAGGATAACTGCCATATCCTCCTCAAACCATTCATATAAAAATATTTTTTCAATGACATAGTCCTTCATTGTTTGATTAGGAATTAAGCCATTGTAAAACAATAATAAAATCTTTGCGCATTTTTTCCATAAGTGGGTGGAGTAAAAATCCTCTAAATTTTCCTCCATATAGTTTAGTATTGTTAATACAAGTCGTTCTTTGGCACTAAGTGTCCCATTTTTGTTTACCTTAAAAGGAGTAACTTTTAATTCTACACCAATTTTTTCAAAGTCAGCTTCCGAGTCACTATTTGGCTGATAACCATAGAAATATTTTTCAATATAATTTCCATACTGCCCTTTTGACTTCATACTAATTGATTTATCTTGGACCTCAGAGACTACTCTATCATTATAATCGTCATATGATTTATAAAGCGAACGATTATACTCTTCCATAACATCGGAAAATTTTCTATTTAATAGTTTGTGAGAATATTCAATAACACTATCGATATCTTCATCGTTATAGTTAAATAAGTTTTGATCCATTTTCTTCTCCTATCTTTTATATTATATCAAATTAAACTAAAGCAAGCATTAATACTTGATCAATTATTGAAAATAGTATATAATGGATTAAACTGTAAAAAATTAAGGAGAAAAGATGAAAGTTCTCGAACTATTTGCTGGAGTTGGCGGTTTTCGCATAGGATTAGAAAATGCCGATAAGCAACTCTTTAAAACAAAATGGGCAAACCAATGGGAACCATCTCGTAAATCTCAAGATGCATTTGAGGTCTATGATTATCACTTCCCCAATAGCGAAAACATCAATATTAGTATTTCTGATATAACAGACGAACAATTCTCCAAAATGGATGCCGATATGATTGTCGGTGGTTTTCCTTGCCAAGATTACTCAGTTGCGCGTAGCAAGAAAGATGAAAAAGGAATTGAAGGGAAAAAAGGAGTTTTATTTTGGGAGATTATTAGAGCAACGGAAATAATTAAACCAAAATATTTAATCCTAGAAAATGTAGATAGACTTTTAAAAGCACCTTCAAAACAAAGAGGACGTGATTTTGCAATCATGCTCACAGCTTTTAATAATCTTGGATATTCTGTAGAGTGGAGAGTTATTAATGCTGCTGATTACGGAAGAAGCCAACGAAGACGCCGTGTATTCTTTTTCGTATATCGAAATGATACTGTATTTGCAAAAAGGATTGATAATCTTTACGAAAAAAAGGAAGAAATTTTTGAAGATAATAGGTATGATGACTATATTTTCAATCAAGGCCTATTTGCAAAACAATTTCCTATTAAACCTATAGCAGTTAAAAATCGTCATGTGTTTTATGAGTTATCAAATGATATAATTGAGGTCTCAGATACTTTTACTGGTACCGTTTGGAATACAGGAATTATGAGACATGGAAAATACTATTCTATTGATACAGTACCTAATTACAATGGCAACCCTATCACTCTAGGAGAAATTCTTCAAGATGAAGAGGAGGTCCCAGAGAAATATTTCATTACAGATCCAGCAAAATTGGAAAAATTCCAATTCTTACGAGGTCCTAAACGAATAGAACGTACTTCTGCCACTGGACATACTTATATCTATTCTGAAGGAGGTATGGCTCCTTATGACGATTTAAATTTACCTGGTCGAACAATGTTAACTTCTGAAGGTACCGTCAATCGTTCTACCCATTTTCTTAAAGTTAATGGCAAATACCGTCTTATAACTCCAGTTGAAGCAGAACGCCTTCAAGATTTTCCAGATAATTGGACAGCTAAAAAGAAATTGTCAGATGGATCTATTGTCAACGTTTCTGATAAAATGAGAATGTTCTTTATGGGAAATGCTTTAGTTACTGAGATTGTAAAAGAAATTGCTAAGTTTATTAAAGAAATTGATTGATTTATCTGAAACAAAAAGAGGTGTGAGCCTCTTTTTTGTTTCTTTATATCCTTACCTGTCTGTCTTCAGACCGCTGACCTGTGATAAACATGGTAAAGGTTGCCTTGCAGACATTTCTGCCTTCTTGATTGGTGATATCGACATCCACGACACAGGTTGTGCGACCTTGATGGACACATTCTCCTTTAATGGTCAGCACATCGTCGAGTTTTCCTGCCTTGAGGTAGTTGATAGAGGACTGGAGTGTCACTCCATCAAGCCCTAGCGAGATAACCACCAAACCACTAATCTGGTCACAAAGGGTGAAGAGATAGCCACCATGGGCATTGCCATAATAGTTGAGCGACGAGTCCACTACTTTTGTCGTCACCACAACATGACCATCTCTCATTTTTTCTATTTCGTAATTTTCAAAGGCAGATATAGCGTCAAAATGAAAATCTTTCATCGTTTCCTCCTGATAGTTCAAACGACACTATGATACTACTTTTTATAGGACTGTGCAAGGAGAAAGCTCCTAGTCTGGCAAAATTCCGACCTGCTCTACAAATCGCATAAAGGCTGCCTGTCCTTGCTCCGTCTGCTTGTAAACTCCTGCATCCTCTAGAACGCGCGCAAAGATAGCACCCACAGAGTCCTTGACTATTTCAAGGGCTTTTTCTTTATCCGCTAGGTCCGGATATTGGGCTTTGAGCTGGTCTGCCCATTCCTGATGATAGTCGGCAACTGAGACTTCTTCTCCCACGAGGTAGCTGGCGACTTGCTCCACTTCTGCTTTCAAACGAGGTGGTAAGATTGCCAAGCCCATGACCTCAATCAAGCCGATATTTTCCTTCTTGATATGTTGAACATCCTTGTGGGGATGATAGATGCCATCAGGATGCTCTGGCGATGTCTGATTATCCCGCAAGACCAAGTCCAATTCAAACTGTCCATCACGCTTACGCGCAATCGGTGTGATAGTGTGATGCGGTCTCCCGTCTGTCTCTGCTAAAATCTGCACTTCAGGATCTGAATATTGCCGCCATTCCTGTAAAATCTTGTCAGCCAAGTTAATCAAATCCTCTTTTGAATCCGAGGTCAAACGTAGCACTGACATAGGCCACTTGACAATCCCAGCCTTGACCTGTTCAAAACCAGCAAAACATAAAGTCTTTTGCAAAGGAGCCAATTCCATAGGAAATACGTGACGACCTCCCTGATAGTGGTCATGAGTCAGAATAGAGCCCCCCACGATTGGCAAGTCGGCATTAGAGCCTGCAAAATAGCCTGGAAACTGCTCTACGATCGCCAGCAGACGCTCAAAGCTCTGACGGCTGATAGCCATGGGACGATGCTGACCATCTAAGAAGATACAGTGCTCATTAAAATAAGCATAGGGCGAATACTGGAATCCCCACTCCTGACCCGCCATTTCGAAACGGATAATGCGGTGATTGCTACGAGCTGGATGGTTAACCCGACCATGGTAGCCTTCGTTCTCTAGACAAAGCTGACACTGGGGATAATTGCTAGCTTGCACCAATTTAGCTGCCGCAATCTCCTTTGGATCCTTTTCAGGCTTAGAGAGGTTGATGGTAATCTCAAGCTCTCCATAGTCTGATGGAACGCGATAAGCAATATTCTTAGCAATAGCCTTGAGCTTGATGTAGTCGTTTTTCTGGCTAAGTTGGTAGAAGTCCGCAATTGCCTGCTCAGGAGATTGGGCATAAGTTGCCCAAAAGTCACGATTGACCTGACTTGGACAAGGGGTTACCAAGTCCATCAGTTCAGCACCAAGGATTTCACGCGCAGTCTGACTATCCTCAATCGTCTCTAATCGAACCGTCTCCTCGACAAGCTGGTCCTTGAGGTCAATCAACTCATCTAGATTAGTCTCAACTTCCAAAACACCTTCACCCACTCGCGCCAAAACACGATTGGTTAAGTAGATTCGATCCATTTCCTCAAATGAACTTCCAGTAATAACATGTGTTACAAATTTATCTACTAAGGTCACGATAGAGCCTCCTTTTAACTAGTCAAGGACGCGAGTGCCACCTGCAACTTCAGCGATATAGAAGCTTGGAGCATATCCAACTACTTCCTCGTAGTACTTGCCAACGGCTTCTTTAAAGGCCTCAACAGTATCTTTTGGCACCAAGGCAATGGCACATCCGCCAAAACCTGCCCCTGTCATACGAGCACCGAGAACACCTTCCTGAGCCCAAGCGGTGTGAACAAGGGTATCCAATTCCAAGCCAGTTACTTCATAATCATGCTCAAGAGAAACGTGAGAAGCATTCATCAAGCGACCAAATGTTTCCAAATCACCTGCTTGAAGGGCTGCTTGAGCTTTAAGAGTACGTTGGTTTTCAAGCACAGCATGGCGAGCACGTTTCAAACGATTTTCGTCTTTAATCAGGTAGCTGTATTGGTCAAAAGCCCACTCATCCAATTCACCCAAGGTCTGAATATCCATGGCAGCTTGCAATTCTTCCACAGCTTTTTCACACTCAGCACGGCGTTCATTGTACTTAGAGTCCGCCAATTCACGACGTTTATTAGTGTTCATGATAACAACAACATTGTCCTTCAAATCAAGTGGCACCAAGTCATATTCTAACGTATTGGTATCCAGGTAAATGGCACGTTGGTCTGCCCCCATACCGATGGCAAACTGGTCCATAATACCAGAGTTGACTCCGATAAAGTTATTTTCCGTTTGTTTTCCGATTTTAACCAAATCCAAACGGTCTAGTTTTAGATCAAAGAGATACTCTGCCACGACCCCTGTCAAGAGTTCCAAAGATGCTGATGAAGACAAGCCTGCACCATTTGGGATATTCCCATAAACATAAAAATCAAACCCTTTGTCAATCACATGTCCAGCTTCTTGTAAGAAATGAAGAACCCCTTTTGGATAGTTGGTCCAGCTGTGCTCTTTTTCAAATTTGAGGTCAGCAAGAGGCACTTCAATGATACCCTTGTCCTCAAAGTTGGCTGAGTAAAAACGCAAGACTTGGTCGTCACGCTTGCGAGCTGCACCGTATGTCCCCAAAGAAATAGCCGCCGGAAAAACGTGCCCACCGTTGTAGTCCGTGTGTTCACCAATCAAATTGATACGACCTGGTGAAAAGAAAGTTTGGTCTGCTTCTTGACCAAAAACGGCAAGAAAGTCTTTGCGAAGGGCTTCAGCAGTAAGATGGTGTGTCATATAAATTCTCCTTTGACTGTCCGTTAAGTCACCTTAACGTGTAATCGTTTTCTTCTATTGTATCCAAGGGATTTACCAAGGTCAATCCTTTTTACTAAACTTTTACTAAACTATCAGTAAAAAGCAGAAAAATATGATATACTAACCTAAAGGAGGAGGATTTATGGCTACCTTAAAAGACATTGCACAGCTAGCCTCTGTCTCTATCGCGACCGTATCTCGTGTCCTCAATCGCGACCAGAGTCTATCTGTTACAGAAGAAACCAGACACCGTATATTAACCGTTGCTGAAGAGCTGGGCTATACTAAGCACCTCAAGACAGGCGAATCCCACAAACCCAAACAAAAGATTGCCATTATCCAATGGGTCAGCGAACAAGGGGAGTTGGACGACCTCTACTACTACCAGATTCGTCTCGGTATTGAAAAAAGAGCCCAAGAGTTGGACTATGACATCTTGCGCTATTTTAATGACCATCCTTTTACACTGAGCGAGGAAGTGATTGGCATTCTCTGTATCGGAAAATTTAGCCGTGCTCAGATTGCTGCCTTTGAAGAATACCAAAAACCTTTAGTCTTTATAGACAGCGATACCCTCTCATTAGGTCATACCTGTATTATCACTGACTTTTACACTGCTGTGAAACAAGTTGTAGACCATTTCCTCAGCCAAGGGATGAACCGTATTGGAATTCTCACAGGCCTTGAGGAAACAACCGACCAGGAAGAAATTATCCAGGATAAGCGGCTAGAGAATTTCAAAGACATTACCAAAGCAAATGGTATCTACCATGAAGAACTGGTCTTTCAGGGGAGCTTTACTGCCCAGTCTGGCTATGACTTGATGAAGGAGGCCATTCACAAGCTAGGAGAACAACTCCCACCAGCCTTTTTCGCAGCCAGCGATAGTTTAGCCATCGGCGCCCTCCGTGCTCTCCAAGAAGCTGGAATTAGCCTACCAGACCGTGTCAGTCTCATTTCTTTTAACGACACTAGCCTGACCAAGCAGGTCTATCCTCCTCTTTCTAGCATTACCGTCTATACCGAAGAAATGGGCCGAGCAGGGATGGATATTCTTAACAAGGAAGTCCTCCACGGTCGCAAAATCCCCAGCTTGACTATGCTGGGAACCAGACTGACTTTGAGAGAAAGTACGAGGAATGAATAGGATAACAAAACGACCTCTAGCGAGATCGTTTTTCTAATGATGATGCCCATGCCTCTGCTCTAATTCTCTCACCCTCCGCCTATGTTGTGCATGATTGCTTTTACTGCTATCCACTTCAATAGTGATATTCTGCACGCCTCTTTCTTCTAAAAATTGACGCACCACTTCTTTGGTTTCCATCATCTGCTCCCAGTCCTTGATACAAATGTGGACAACAGCATTGTTCTCTAGACCGTCCATGGACCAAATGCTAAGTTGATTGACACTTTTGACATTAGCCAGAGCCTCTAAATCTTTCTCCAAATCACTTGTCTCGACTCCTTCTGGCACAGCATCTAGGAAAATTTTTAGTGCGCTCCAAAAGCGAGGCACAGCTTTTGTTAGAATAAAAATAGAAATAACCAGCGATAAAAGCGGATCGAGGATATACCAATCTGTAAATCGGAGGATAATCGCCATTAGAATGACAGCCAGCCAACCAAGGGTATCTTCCAGAAAGTGTAGGCTAAGAATTGACTCGTTCTTTGTCTTTCCTTTACGAACTACCAGACTTGCTAGTACATTGATAGCTACTGCAATGATTCCCAGCCAGAGGATGCCATTCTCATTAACGGGTTGCGGATGAGCAATCTTCGTGATATTTTCCAAAATCACTAGGACAGACCCTATCATAAGAATCACAGCCGTTAGCATTGCCCCTAAAAGACTAAAACGTTTGTAACCCAAGGTGTACTGTCTATCTTCTTCACGGTTTGAAATTGTTTCTAAAAGGGCTGATAGGCCAATGGCCATAGCATCTCCCAAGTCATGAACAGAATCAGCAAGAACTGCACTTGACCCAAAGATTCCTCCTGCGATAAACTCGACTATCGCATAGCTTAAATTTAAGAAAAAAGCTAGCCAGATAGATGTTTTAGGACTCATTTCTCTCTCTCCTTTGGTATAATGGGTATATACATACTTCCTTCATTTGTATTATCTAATAAAATCCAAAGAAAGGATAGAAGCAAACTGTCAGCCTTATTCAGTTCTGAACAGTTTGTCTCAAGTGTCTATATGCAAAAAAGAGATCGTCGGATTAGTAAGACGAAAAAAGCCATCTATCAAGCTTTTTTACAACTTTTGAACGACAAGGGCTATGATGCTACTACTGTCCAAGATATTATTGACCTAGCAGATGTAGGACGTTCTACTTTTTACTGTCACTATGAAAGCAAGGAACTCCTTTTAGATGAGCTCTGCCGCTACCTCTTTCATCATCTCTTTGAAAGGGAAGAACACTTGACTATCGAGGACTACCTCGCACATATCTTTTTACATTTTCAGAAAAACCAGGACCATGTCACCAGTCTCCTTTTTTCCAAAAACGACTACTTCCTACGCCAACTACACAAGGAACTCGAACACCACGTCTATCCCATGGTGGCGGATGACTTACAAGAGGCCTATCCGAGCATACCGGCCTCCTACCTCCAGCATTTTGTTGTGACGAACTTTATCGAAACTCTAACTTGGTGGCTAAAAAAAGGAAAATCTTATACAGAAGACCAAGTAGTGAGATTTTACTTAGATGTGATTGAGATGACTTCTATAACTCCGCTTGATAACTAAGCCTGTAACTCAGAAAGGAACCAACTATGTTAACTTCGATGATTCTAGGAATACTAACAATTGTACTAGCTCTCGGTTTTTCACTTCTCCATCTCGCAGCTGCTTTCGCAGCCATGAAACAAAAGAACTACAGTCTGGGAAACACGTGCATCTTGGTCGGCAGTTGCCTCACCTCTCTGGCTCTAGCCATCTTTTACTTCGTCCCACTTGCAACTATTCTACTATGGATTGTGGGTTCGAGTATCGTCTGCTATGGAGCCTACTGGAACGGCCAACAGAAAGAAAGTCAACATATATCGCACCACATCGTTCGTATAACGAGTGCTATTGTCATTACGGTATTATTCATTTTGCTCTAATACAAAAAAGGATCAGATGATCCTTTTTTACTTTTTTAAGAGCTTTTTGCTGCCTTGCTCCACTGATACCAACCAACTAGACTATTGATGAGATAAATTAAGTATTTCCCTTGGATTTGCAGGCTTTCTCCCCACCAGAGATAGATAGAAAAAACATTTGTAGCTGCCCAGAATATCCATTGCTCACGGTAAACAGCTGTCATGAGGATTTGCCCTACCCCATTGGTCGCATCGGTGATGGAATCGCGATAAGGACGATTGGCTCCGATAGACTGATAAATGAACCCAAAGACCAACCACCAAAGAACACTAATGGAAAGATACTTGGTCCAACCCTTGCCGTCCAGTTTACGCGCGACAAACTCCTGCTTTTCTTTCTTGAATTGTGCTTGGTAGATCCACACTAGAAGGCCAATTGGCTGCATGGCCGTGAAGTAAAGTGTCGTCAGCACCTCACCATAAAAGCCTTTTTGAAGGGCAAGCACCAGATAAATGATGGAATTAATCAAACCAAATAGGTAGTTACTAGCACGACCTTCAGCTTCTCAAAGAGCAGAAAAAAGGTTAGTAAGGCTTGAGAGATGAATCATTTTAAAGGCAAACAATTCCAACAAGACGTCATCATTGTCGCTGTTGGTTATTACCTACGTTACAATCTGAGCTATCGTGAAGTTCAGGAATTGCTTTATGACCGTGGAATAAATGTTTGTCACACTACGATTTATCGGTGGGTTCAAGAATACAGTAAAATCCTCTATCATCTCTGGAAAAAGAAAAATAAACAGTCCTTCTATTCGTGGAAAATGGATGAAACCTATATCAAAATTAAGGGGCGTTGGCATTATCTCTATCGAGCGATTGATGCGGACGGTTTAACATTGGATATCTGGTTACGAAAGAAACGTCGAGCAGACGATAACAGCTATAAGTTAGAAGATACCGCCTATCAAGAAGATAAAGCACGCAAAGCAGAAACCGAAGATAAGCTAGCTATTGAAGCAATGAAAAGCAAGTACACCACGCTATTGCTAGAAAATATGTTGCTAAGTCCGTTTGAAATGCAAGATACAAAAATCATGGCAGGATTGCAAGTCCACGTTTACCCCCTCTATGACGAACTGAAAGAATTAAGAGGACTAAATAGTGTTAAAGACCACTTGTCTTATGTTGCCAGCAGACGTGAAGAATATTCTAAGCATAATATCGCACGCTACCTCAAAAAAGCCATTGAACAATATCTACCAACGGTTAAAAGGCAGGACTTAAACCATGAGTGAAGACTTAAAAACGATCAAAGAGCTGGCGGATGAGTTGAGTGTTACAAAACAAAATATTCAATATCACTACCAAAGGTTACCAAAAGAATTACAGCTTAAAAGTTCCAATGGGTCTAATCTAATAAATTCTAAAGCAGAAAAAATAATTTTAGGTAAAGTAGAAAGTAGTAGCAAATCAAATACCAAAGACCAACAAATAAGTAGCAAAGACCAACAAATAGAAAAACTAACTAATTTGTTAGACCAGTAACAACGATTAGCCTTGCAAGATAAAAAGTTGCTAGAAGAATACAAGGCGGAAAATGATAACTTAAAAGCCCTCAAAATGCCCTCACAGGAAACAGAATTCAAACACTTAGACAATCAATATAAAGATGAAGTGAACGCTCTTAAAGAGAAGTTGGAAAATTTACAGGAACAAATCAAAGATCAAAAAAGGATAGAAAAACAAGAAAAACCAATAAAATGGTGGGGACTATGGCGAAAATAGATGATTCAGTTAAAAAGAAAGTTCCAGAATTGCGATTTAAAGGATTCACGGATGAATAGGAACAGCGTAAGTTGGGAGACGAAGTTCGAATAGTGATGGGACAGTCTCCTAATTCAGAAAATTATACTGATGATCCTAATGGGCGCTAAAAATGCGAAGACCTATGAAGACCTATTTTGTATTAGTCAAACAAAAAATCCAAAAGAAATGGTATATGATTATGACCATGAAACAAAGTAAAATCAAACCGAGTGATCTGAGGAAGCACCCGATGATCATGAAACGTTATTAAACACAAAAGTCACCCATGTGAGTTCTTGCCAGAAGCTGAAGTTAATCCTTCAACCTGGAAAACCCGCAGAGGTGACTTTTTCTATACATCTCGATTTTTCTGGCAATAATCATTAACCGATAAATATGTCTGTGAATCACCCAGCGACTCCGCTATGTCCATAATCCGCGGTGGTAGTAATCCCACTCGCTGGACAAGTTCGTGATTGCTGAACAATTCCCGTGGACTGCCGGCGAAGCTAAACTTCCCGTGTTCCATAACATACACCGACTCAAACTCGGCGGCGACCCAATCCATGTCATGGGTGATGGTCACAACTTGGTGGCCCGAATCAGCCAACTGATGGAAAATTGCGGTCAACTTGCGCCGGCTTTCCCAATCAAGCGACATCATCGGCTCATCAAATAAATAAATCGCCGGATCCACTGCCAAAACTGTGGCAACGCTCAACAGCTTGCGTTCCGACAATGACAGGTCATATGGACTTTCAGCTGTTTTATCATCCAAGCCAACTCTTTTTAGAGCCGCTAAAGCCCGCCTCGTAATCGTGTCGTGGTCATCCATGACCTGCGCGACATTCCACTCCACCTCTCGTTGAACGGTCGGGTTGAAAAGCTGATCGTCAGGATTCTGAAAAGTAATCCCAACCTTCAGTAACTTTTCGACTGGTTTAAGATCATTAAAATTTTCTCCATCGATCTTAATCACACCGGTTTGTGGTGTCAGCAAACCCGTCAACAATTTGAAGAGCGTTGATTTGCCGGCACCATTTTGGCCGACAATCGCCACCATCGGATCGGCGAAGTGTTTGTCTTCAACATCCAAGCTAAAGGACCGTTCCGGATAAGTGAACGTCAGGTGGCTCAGTTCAATTGTGGACATAACGAACCTCCTTCAGATCAGCGTAATTCACCGGATACCGGCCATCAGCCAAGTGCCAATCCATTTTTTGAGCAAGTTGCTGGATTGTCGGGGCTGGAATCTGCCAGTCAGCTGCCAAATGATTAAACACCTCACCCGGCCTGCCCTGGGCTACCATTTGACCCTCGTGCAGCACCCACACAACGTCGGCGACTTCGCACAAATCGTCAATTTCACTGGTGACAATGAAGACAGTCGTCTCTTTGACTTGGGCCAGCCATTGGAAAAATTGCCGACGGCCAAGGGGATCCATCTCACTGGTCGGATCATCCATAATCAAAACAGCCGGATTAGCCACAATCGCCGTGGCAATTGCCAACCGCTGGATCTGACCACCGGAAAGGCTCTCGGGACGCAAATTCAGCTGTTCAATCAGCCCCATTTGCGTGGCAACTTCTTCGACCCGTTTTTGAATCAGTCCTTCAGCCATTCCCTGATTAATCAAGTCAAAGGCGATTTCATCGGCAACCGTGTCTGCCAACCCGCTTAGTTGGCCAGCTGGATTTTGCAGTACAACTCCATTCATGGCATTATAAACGGGCCAATTGTCAGACACTCGCTGGCCAAACATGTGCCAATCGCCCTCAATCTCAGCAGACACAATTTTGGGAATGACCCCTGCCAGCACACGGCACAAAGTCGATTTGCCGGAGTGGCTATTCCCGATAATCCCAACCACCTGGCCGGTATGAACCTCCGCGTTAATCTGACGCAGTTGTGGTTGCTCAGTACCCGGATAACGGGTGGTCAAATTTTCAATTACAATCCGTTTATCTTCGTCCATATCTTCCACCCAATCAATAAAATTGCCAATCCAGTCAGACCAATGTGCAGCGTCCGCGACAGGCGATACACGCGCTGGGAGGTTCTGACAGTCCGGTTGAGATTATCAAAACCTCTCAGTTGGAGAGAAATCGACCGCGTCATCGATTGATCCAAGGTCTTAATCACCAATGGAATTAGAACCGGCAGGACTGACTTTAATTTCTGAATCAACGTTTTTTGCGGATTGGTTCCGCGAACTTTTTGTGCCTGCTGGATTTTCCGCATATTGCGCATCATTTCCGGCAAAATATAACACACCGACATCAGAACGTAGACGGTTTTATAAGACAATCCGGACAGTTCCAAATAGGCCGCATTTTCTGAAATACTCGTGGTCACCATAAAAAAGCCACTGGTCAAAATAATCACCAATACTCGACAACCCAGAGTGGTGGCGTAAATCAGGCCCTCTTTGTAGAACGACACCCCAAGCACAGAAAACAGCACAGTTTGATTCCGACTGTAAAATAACCCTTGGATGATCAGCATGGTGCAAATCAGAAACAGGCTGAATCCCAGCGCCTTAAAGGTGGTAGAACTCAATTTGGAAAATAACAATAGCAGTGTTGCGACAAGAATTAATCCGGCCTGAAGCAATAAATTCATACTGGCAAAGCTCAACAACGTCATGTCCAAGATGAACAAGAGCTTAGTAATCGGATCGATCACCTGGTACCACTTGAGCTTGACCCGTGGCGCTCCAGAAATCAATGTTTTATCAGTCATCATTTATCATCGCTAAAGAAGTGCACCATCCGCTTCGGCAGCTGACGATAGATGAAGAATGACAGGTAGGCCACGCAGACTTTATCCAAAATATCCAAGACAAACTCATCGGTAAATGAGGCCAGCCACACTGGTACATGATTGGCGACCATTACCGCAAACAATGAGTCACCCCAAGCGATACCGGTCTGACCACCCCAAAAGATGACGTTGAGTGGCGTTGAAATGACAGCTGAAACGATGGCAATAATAATAGCAGAAACAAATACTCGTCGCGCTGACGAGAACCACCCATTGGCGTGCAAAACTCCGACAGCAATCCCAATTCCGATGCTGGTAATCGCATACACGGTTGAAATTGGCGATAAGGTCAGCCCATAGATCACGTTGTTGATGAAACCACTAATGGCACCGGCAACCGGCCCAGCCAACATGCTGGTAAGAAAGGTTCCCAAAGACCCCAGCCAAACGGGCAACTTTAACCCCTCCGCCAAGGCTTTGGCAACATAGTTAATCCCCACGGCAGCGGGAATCAAAGTCATGGTGGCAGCACTTAACTTAAATTTCCACATACTGGTACGATGAATCGGTTCTGTTTTCATAATCTTCTCCTTTTGTTTTTAAAGAGCCGTGTCTGGATAGACTTTCGGACGCAACGCTCTATTATATATCTACTGAACTGTCTATACACAAGATTTCCATCCTTAGTCGACATGAGCTGGAAATCTTTATTTGTTAAGTAGTTCACAACACATTATACACCTAATTTGTGAATAGTCAAGTGTATTTACAGTAAAAATCTAGAAAATCCTGAAAATTTCCTCTTATACTCTTCGAAAATCAATTTCAAACTACGTCAGCGTCGCCTTACCGTATATATGTTACTGACTTCGTCAGTTCTATCTACAACCTCAAAGCTGTACTTTGAGCAACCTGCGGCTAGCTTTCTAGTTTGCTCTTTGATTTTCATTGAGTATTATTTTCCATTTTAAATGACATTTAGTAACTCTAATATCAAAAAAGCCCAGACAAGATTGTCTGAGCATTCTTCTGTATGGTCATTTAAAGAAGTTGAGTTTGACATTTTCAATCTATTTCTTCAACAAACCTTGTTCTTGGAGAAACTCCTTGGCTACTTGTTCTGCTGACTTACCTTCAACACCGACTTGGTAGTTGAGCTGGCTCATCTGGCTTTCAGTAATTTTACCTGCTAGTTTATTGAGAACTGTCTCCAACTCAGGATGTTTCTTGAGAAGAGCTTCTTTCATGAGTGGAGCCCCTTGATAAGGTGGGAAGAGTTGCTTGTCATCCTCCAAGACCTGCAAATCATAACGCGCCAACTCTGCATCCGTCGAATAGGCATCCGTGATTTGAATATCGCCTGACTGAATTGCCTGGTAGCGAAGGGCTGGCTCCATGGTCGCTACATTGAGATTGAGACCATACATTGATTGCAAGCCCTTATTGCCATCCTCACGATCATTAAATTCGAGAGTAAAACCTGCCTTCAGCTGTCCTTCCACTTTTTTCAAGTCCGAAATGGTCTTCAAGCCATATTCTTGAGCAATCTTTTTCGGAACAGCTACAGCATAGGTATTTTGATAAGACATAGGTTTTAGATAGGCCAGATGATCCTGTTTGGCAATGCCATCACGCGCCACCTGATAAACCTGATCTGGCTCATGACCTACCTTGGGTGATGGCTGAAGCAAACTTTCAGTCACCGTACCAGTAAATTCAGGATAGATATCAATATCCCCTTTTTTCAGAGCTTCATAGAGGAAGCTTGTTTTCCCAAAATTCGGCTTAACAGTCGCAGTCATACTGGTATTTTCTTCAATCAGCAACTTATACATATTAGCCAAAATTTCGGGTTCTGGTCCCAATTTCCCAGCAATAACTAAATTTTCTTGCTCTTTTTGAGCCAAAAGAGCTGGACTATAAGACAGACCGAGCAAGATTGTCACCAAGGCAAAACCAGAGAAAATCGTCCGCAATTTTGCTTTTTCCATCACTTTTAGTAGGAAGTTAAAGGCAATGGCAAGCACTGCAGAAGAAAGGGCCCCAATCAAAATCAGACTGGTATTATTACGGTCAATTCCCAAAAGGATAAAGGAACCCAGTCCACCTGCCCCAATCAAGGCAGCCAAGGTTGCCGTACCGATAATCAAAACCGCTGCCGTCCGAATCCCAGACATCATAACAGGCATGGCAAGTGGAATTTCAAACTTCTTGAGACGCTCCCATCTAGTCATCCCAAAGGCAATCCCAGCTTCTTGCAGACTTGGATCAATTCCCTTTAGCCCAGTGATGGTATTTTGCAAAATCGGGAAAATCGCATAAATCACTAGAGCCGTCAAAGCAGGCAAGGTTCCAATTCCCATCAAGGGGATAAAGAGTCCCAACAAGGCTAGAGACGGAATTGTCTGGAAAATCCCTGCAATCTGCAAGACCCAGTCCGCCAACTTCTCATGATAGCGAAGATAAACAGCCAAGGGAATAGCAATAAAAATAGCTAGTAATAAGGTCAAAAGTGACAACTGCAAATGTTGAGATAGAGCTGTTACCCAATCACCAAAACGATCCTGAAAAGTTGATATCAAATTAGTCATGAACACTACCTCCAAACAAGTCTGCTACAAAGTCCGTTGCAGGGGCCTTTAAAATCGTCTCAGGATTCGCCACCTGACGAATCTCTCCATCCTGCAAAACAGCAATACGGTCACCTAATTTCAAAGCTTCATCCGTATCATGGGTCACAAAAATCGTTGTCATCCCAAATTCTTTATGCAATTCTTTCGTCAAAACCTGCAACTGTTTTCTCGAAATAGCATCCAAGGCTGAAAAAGGCTCATCCATGAGGAGAATCTTAGGCTGACCAATCATGGCACGAACAATACCAACCCGTTGCTGTTCTCCACCAGATAATTCACTAGGAAGTCGATTCCCATAGTCAGCTACTGGTAAACCAACCTTAGCCAAAAGCTCTTCTGTTTTCGTCGCTATTTCTTCCTTACTCCACCCCTTCATCTCCGGAATGAGGGCAATATTTTCCGCAACCGTTAGATTGGGAAAAAGAGCAATGGCCTGTAAAACATAACCAGTAGAAAGACGAAGTTCACGCTCATCATAGTCCTTGATGCGCTTACCATCCATGTATATATTTCCATCAGTTGGTTCCAAAAGACGATTAATGATCTTGATCATGGTCGTCTTACCAGATCCAGAAGGTCCAACTAAAACCATAAATTCCCCATTCTCAATCCGTAAATTGACATCTCTCAAAACATCTTTTTCTGTATAGCGTAGCGCTACATTTTTATATTCAATCATTCTTTGTCCTCTATTTAAAACTTTCCTCGATTAGTCAAGTCTTCTACCTTAGGCATAACTTCCTTATTATCCCAATGCTCCACAATCAAGCCATTCTCCAAACGGAAAATATCGTACTGAGCATAGGCAACGCCATCAATCTGAGTCTGACCATAGCTAACTACGTAGTTTCCTTGTCCTAAGAGTTGGAAAACAAAGTCGAAAGTGACACCATGTTCAGCCACATAGTTTTTATATGCCTGACTTCCTTGGCCAATCTCATGATTATGCTGAATCAAATCTTCTGCCACAAAGTCACTCCACTGCTCCAGTTCCCCATTTTGGAAAATTTCTGTCAAGAAACGGCGAACTAACTTTTTATTTTCTGCTGTCTTATCCAAAACTGTGATTTCAAAATCACCAAAAATCTGATCTAATTGGCCGTTTTCAGGTGTTCGATAGTAGTCAATAACATCCCAATGTTCTACGATACGACCATTCTCATCCGCACGGAAAGTATCCGTTGTCACCCATTGAGCTCCCCCGCCATTGAGATATTGATGAACATGAACAAAGACCAGATTGCCATCCTCAATAGTACGGACAATCTTGATCTCACGCTCGGGATGGCGCTCAAAGAAATTTGCAAAGAAAGCTGCAAACCCTTCTTTCCCATCTGGCACACCTGTCGAGTGTTGAATGTAGGTATCTCCTACAGACTGGGCCTGAGCCTCAGCAACTCGCCCGTCTTGAATAGCATGAATATATAGATTTCGTGCATTTTCAACTTGTTTTGACATATTTTATTCCTCATTTGCTTTCTCTTTCAGATTGTTCAAAATGCGTTCCTGAAAACTTTCAAACTGGCGAATTTCTTCCTCAGTGAATCCTTTATAAAAAATAGCATCCAGTTTTTGACTAATACGATGGCCCACTTCTTTCTGGGACCAACCAAGTTCAGTCAGAACGACATATTTCTTTCTCTTATCTATTCCACATGGGCTAATCGTGATCAGCTTTTGCTCCTCAAGTTTCTTTATCATGGTTGTGAGCGTATTGTTGGCGAGACCAGTCGCCAGAGCAATATCTGTCACAGTTGCACAGCCAGTTTCACTATTCCATAAAACCGCTAAAATCTTTCCCTGTTCACTCCGATAAAGAGCCTCAGGATCCTGACTCAGTAACTTTTGAAAAATCCTCCCATTCAACAAACGAATATGGTGAGCTACCAAATGACTATCCTTCATGATCCCTCCAATTTATTTCGATATCGAATTATATTCCATTGTAATACTTATCGTTCCATCTGTCAACTATTTCGATTTAGAAATAATTTCCACCAACAAAAAAAGATCTCCTACCTAGAGTAGAAGATCTTCACTATTTATTAACTTAATCTGTCATTTCGGACACCAGTGTCCGATGTTCCAGTGGTAAACTGCACATAACCAGCAAGAAGATAAATCCTGACTGTACCCAGAAGAGAGCCAAGTCAAAGATTCCATGTACAGCGACTACTGTCAGGAAGGAGAGATAAAGACCGATAATTGGTCGTTTACCAGACTCCTGACTCATATCCATCATCATGTGAACCGGGATAACCGAAGAAATGGATAGGAGAATGGTTCCAATCAAACCATAACTTAAAATAGTATCGATGTAAAGACTATGCGCGTGTTCGTGGTAAGGTGCGTGGATTCTCGGGAAAGAATTCATATAGGTCAGCGGACCCTCACCCCAGATCGGATTTTGCTTAAACAAAGTCATACCCGCATTCCAGATTGAAACACGCTCCTCCATTGAAGAATCTAGCGTTCCCATACGGACACCCAAATCGCTTGAAAAGAGGAAACAAAGACCAATCCCGAAAACTCCAATACTGAGCCAGAAGGCACGCCAGTTTTTAATGGTTGTAAAGAGATAAATGATAGCACCAGCGATGATGGCAGGAAAGGCTGTTCTATTTTGTGTAAAATTCAAACCAAATAGATTCACAAAACCTGCTAGCACACAAAAGACTTTCAACCATCTTAGCTTCGTCGTTGTAAAGAGATAAAAGGCAATCATGATACAGAAGCAACAAATAATTCCATAGTAGTTCGGATTAAAGAAGGTCACCTCTGCACGGTTTTGGTGCCATACTTGCATATTGGGCGAAAGAAAGGCGTAGTTAAATTTCTTTACAATTTGAAAATGCTCCAAAGTAGCAAAAATAGCAGAGAGCACACTACCAAACAAGATTGTCTGCAGAATCAGTCGAAAGAAAGCATGCGTCAGACGTTTCTGGTAGAAACTAAAGAAAATGAGGAAGAGAAACATCAGTAAAGATGCAACCAATCCAAGCCAGTTCTTGGCGACGATGGAGATGATACTACTGTAGGCAATAAAAAAGAGAAGTACAGGATGTTTTGCCAATCCTTTGATTATTCCCTTCATCTCCCCAGTAACAAGTAAACCTATCAAATATAAAGCAAAGAGCGCTAAGAATAAATAAAAAGGTAAAAAGATACTTATGATCATCAGATACAAAAAGAAATCTTTTTTCGAAAGCCCTCTTATCTTATCCAGTAATCCAATTGATTTCAAAACGGATCCTTTCTGTTCTGGATTTCTCCAGAAGATAAATGCTAAACTATCTTTATATTCTACCATTTTTTCCGTCATTTGGGAACAATGAACACGTTTTCGCCACAAAAAAACTCTTTCATTAATATAGCATTAGAACTGAATTTTTCTGCCGTTTTCCACTACTTGATAGGTCTGACTCTGCAAATCAATTTCTGCTACTGCTGTTACGGATTTGTCTTTATTTTGACGTTTGATTACAATGCTGTGAGCTGTTGGTGTTTCAATGTCAATAGTCCCTTCTAGGTCAAAGGCCTCTGATTGATTACGGAAAGAAAATAGATTGAGAAGAGACTTCACCACAGGACGTTGAACTTCTTCTGCTATTTCCTCCTTGCTATAGTAATGGCGATTAATATTTCGACCTTCTTTGGTTTCTTCTAATAATTTCAAGTCATTTTTTCCTGCTAATAGACCCACATAGTAAACCTGAGGAATGCCTGGAGCAAAAGCTTGAATCAAACGAGAGAGGAAGTACTTGACATCATCATCTCCAAGCGCAGAATAGTAGGTTGAATTGATTTGGTAGATATCTAGATTGTTATACTCTGCACTAGAGTACTTACGTTTGACATTCGCTCCAACCTTATAGAGCTCATTTGAAGCATAGTCAATTTCATCATCGGTCAGGATATCCTTGACATCTACCACTCCAATCCCATCATGGGTATCTAGTGTCGTAAATTGCTTCATCGGGCTCATCTTTAACCACTTAGCCAAGCGCTCTGTTCTGGAACTGTAAAGAGTATAAAGGGTCACCATTGGAAGGGCAAAATCGTAAACATAGTAATCATGGTCCGCTATTTTAAACTGAATCGAATAGTGTTCATGAATCTCAGGTAAGAGCTCTGTCCCATACTCAGCAGCGATATCTCGAACTTTGTCCAATAAATTCCAAATATCTGGTTCCACAAAGAAATCATTGGTATCCAATTTCTTCACTGCATAAGCAAAGGCGTCTAGACGAATCAAGTCACACCCGTTACTTGCTAGATGTTGAATCGTCTTACGGATGAAGCTCATCGTTACTTCTTTGGTCACATCAAGATCAATCTGCTCCTCACCAAAGGTATTCCACAAATGTTCTACTGAACCATCTGCAAAAACAATCTCTTGCTTTGGTGCACGATCCTTTCGCTTGTAAATTAAATCTACATCAGCCTGTGTCGGACGATTTTCCGGCCAAAACTTATCCCAGTTTAGAAAGAGCTCTTTAAATTCACTGGCTTCATGTTTTTCTTGATAGTCCCTATAATACTTAGATTGGCGAGAAATATGGTTAATCATAAAATCAAACATAAGATAATATTCCTCCCCTAAACGCTTAACATCCTCCCAATCACCAAACGCTGGATCCACTTCATCATAGTCAACTGGCGCAAATCCACGATCACCTGTTGATGGGAAAAATGGTAGAAGGTGAACTCCCCCAATAGCATCGCCAAAATGTTCTTCCAAATTCTCATACAAGTCTTTAAGGTTATTTCCAAGACTATCTGAGTAAGTAATCAACATAGTTTTATTTTGAATAGTCATATATGATCTCCTTTTTCTGATGAAAGCCAAGTCTTATATGACCTGGCTTCGTAAATGAAAGATATTTTTAGATTTTTGTTCAGTACTAATATAGACTGCAAGCAACCAAGTACTACTTTCTTTTTTCTACATAGAATTGTCAATAAGCTGAACTGTTCCTCTATGTATGGAATTATAGATTCCATAAGCACTTTCTTACTTCACTGCCCCGTTACTCATTCCTGAAATGATATGTTTTTGGAAGATGAGGTAGACAATGGTTATCGTTACAATTCCCACAATATAAGATGCAAAACTTGGGCCATAGTCATTGAAGTACTGACCTTGGTAGTTGTATTGGAAGAGAGGCAAAGTCCACATCTTGGAATCCTTATTCAGAATCAACAGTGGCAACATAAAGTCATTCCAGAACCAGAGAGCATTGATAATCAAAGTTGTCGCATGCATGGGCTTCAACATTGGAAAAATGATTCGATGATAAATTGTAAAACGATCAGCCCCATCAATTTCCGCAGCTTCGTCCAAACTATCTGGTACACTGATTTTTATATAACCAACATACAAGAAGAGAGTCTGTGGAATAGCATAAGTTAGGTAGAGTATTACTAGCCCCCACATATTTGCTAGGCCGAGTTTACTCATCATAACTGTGATGGGAATCATAATCACCTGAAATGGAACAAATATCCCTAAGATCAAGAGCGAATACATAATTGCAAAGGCTTTTTTCTTGGACATATTTCGAGCAATGGAATAAGCTGCAGCTGGTATAAAGAAAGCCACTACAATCAATGATAACACCGTAATAACTGCTGAATTCCAGAAATAGCCTCCAATTCCATCCGAAATCAAGCGTTCATAATTGCTTAAGGTAAAAGGATTGGGCAAACTAAAGAAATGATTCATGATATCCTTAGTTGTCTTGAAAGAACTAAATACCGTTACCAACAAAGGAACAAGTATAAGAATACCACCGACTATCAAGAGGACATATTTCCAAAACTGATTCAATTTTTCTTCTTTTTTCATGTGTAGGACTCCTCTATTAGATTTCAAATTTCTTTGATAGCTTGATTTGGATAATAGAAACAATTCCAATAATTAAGAATAAAATCAAGGCAATTGCATTCGCATATCCATATTGATTACTCTTGAAAGCATAGTTGTATACTAAAAGTCCAAGAGACGTTGTAGCATTATTTGGACCACCACTCGTCAAGGCAAAAATTTGGTCAAAGGCTGTCAAACCGGACTTAAGAGCTAGGATAAAAACCATAGAAATCGTTGGCAGCAAATAGGGTAATTCAATTTTCCAAAAAGTTTGTTTGCTTGTTGCACCATCAATTGATGCCGCCTCCAAAATATCATTTGGAATACTCTGAAGACCAGCAAGAAAGAGAATGATTGGCATTGCTACTCCTTGCCATAGAAGAACAAAAATAGTTGCCACTACCGCTCCGACAGGTGTTCCTAATAGACTCTCTTGTAGAAAACCAATCCCTAAAATTTTTCCAATCGTTGGAAGACCATAGTTGAAGAATTGTTTAAAAATCAAGGAAACTGTCAAACCAGACAAAACAGCTGGGAAAAAGAACCAAGCTCTAAAGAAGGTCTGCCCCTTCATCTTAGAATTTAAGGCTCGTGCCACAACCATCCCAATCGTAATCTCTCCAATAATCAATGCCAGAGTTAAAATCAAAGTAAAAGCTATGGCTGTGAAGAATTTCCCATCAATCATCAGCAATTTGTAGTTATTTAAACCAACAAATTTATAATTATAGGTCAATCCAGTCCAGTTAGTCAAACTATAGAAAGCACCTTGTACCATTGGAAAGTAAAAGAAGATAGCTTGTAAAGCAAGCGGGATGAGCAAAAATGTCCAACCCCAGTATTTATTTAAAAATTTTCGAATAGCCATATCATCTTAACTCCTATTCTAGTCCAAATCTGCCTTCATTGGATTAAAGAAAGCATTGAGATTGTTTGCCATATTTTTCAGATTTTTATCCATCAGGTAACCTGCACTTAGATTAAAAAAGTCTTCTTCAGAGTTCCAGCGTTGGCCCAACCAAACATAATGTTTGTCCGTAAAAGCCAGTTTAGAAATAGCTGCAAGCGCTGAATCTTCTTTTTCCTGTATGCCTTTTACCGCAACAGGTGATCCATCTACATCATAGTATGACTGCATAGCTTTTGGACTAGTCATATAGCTGATAAATTCTTCGGTTTCCTTAGGGTGTTTGGTAGTAGCTGAAGTTGATAATGCCATATCCCCTGCACCAACAGTGACTTCTTTTCCTACTTCTTCTCCAGGAAAGGCAAACATCCCCACCTCAAATTTTGGATCCTGTTGATTAATTGCGGCTAATGCCCATGATCCTTGTGGCATCATCAAGGCTTTTTCACTCGAAAATGCTACCACTGCATCATTATAAGAGGCACCACGCCAACCATCTTGAGCATTATCTGCTAATAAATCGAGTCGTTCTGCATCTGCTTTTAAAATAGCATCATCTGCAGAGATTGCGTTTGGTTTTGAAAAGCGAAGATAGTTATTAGCCGCGTCTCCACTACCCGTAAGGGTAATGAGAGAAAGTTGGTGGTAACCATTTAATGTCCAGCCTTCATTGCCTGCAACCGCAAACGGAGAATTTCCACTATCTTTTATCTTTTTAACAATCTCTTGAAACTCTTTAAAAGTCTTCGGTTCCTCAAGTCCTAATTCTTTAAACTTCGTTTTATTGTAATAGATTCCATAAAGGTTGGCCGTTAAAGGCACACTATAAACTTTATTATTAATCGCATACTTTTCAGCATAGTCATTCTTGATGTTCTCAAGATAGGGTTTTCCTGTCATATCTGCAAAATAGCCTGCCTTCGCCCACTCCTGAAAATCCATATTTTGAGGATAGATATTAATAATATCTGGAACATCTCCTGATAAAATACGAGTCTTTAGCACAATTCCAGCTGAAGGTACTGTAGTCAGCTTCACATCAATATTAGGGTGTTCCTTTTCAAAATCATCCACTATCTTTTGCAAGGTATCTGCCATCTCGGTCTTCTGGTTAAAAAACTCAATCGTTACCTTGCCATCAGTTGATTGATTGTTCTGACCACAAGCTACTAGGCCTAGTAAACTTGCCCCAGCTACTAAAAGAAAACCTGCTTTCTTATACCATTTCATTGGAATGCCTCCTTGATAAATTTATACGCTTTTATTATAGTCTTTTGAATTTATACTGTCTACTCAAAAAATCTCCTGGTGATAAGGTAACAGTTAAACCTGCATACATGAGCTCTGCACCCGAGTAAACAATGTTTGTCCCTTCCAGCTCATAAAGCCCTTCCACCTCTAAGTCTTTCAGTTTCAAGGTGGTTTCCATTGTTTCCACAACTGATAAGACTCGGACGTAGGTTACAATCGTTTGATTTCCATAGTTAAATTGCACAGCTGCTTCATTGGATTCAGCATCGGGATTGATTAACCTATACTGATTTCCCAACTGGACTACTGGTCGCAATTCTTTATACAAGTTCACCTGATTAGCGATCTCAGCTTTCTCCTCATCTGATAAACTTGTCAAATCAAGCTCATAGCCCAGATTTCCCATCATGGCTACATGACCACGAGTTTCCAATGGTGTCATTCGTCCCATCTGATGATTCGGTACTGCTGACACATGAGCCCCCATAGAAATGGTTGGATAGAGATAGGATGAACCGTATTGAATTTGTAAACGTGCAATAGCATCAGTATTATCACTAGCCCAGACTTGTGGGAAATAACGCATCATACCAAGATCATTTCGTCCACCACCACCAGAGCAGGACTCAAAGAGAATATGGCTATGCTTCTCTGTCAGATAAGAAACGAGTTCATAAAGCCCCAGCATGTACTGATGAGATTGCATCTTTGTCTCTAGATAGTTCGAACCATTCCCCAGATTAGTGATATTGCGGTTCATATCCCATTTGATGTAGTCAATTTTATGATGAGAGAGGAGTTCATCTAAAACATTTTTCAGATATTCTACTACCTGAGGATTGGCAAGATTAAGAACTAATTGATTCCGAGAGTAAGTATGCTCATATCCTGGAACTTGAATAGCCCAGTCAGGATGTTTACGATACAAGTCGCTATCAACAGAAATCATCTCAGGTTCTAGCCAAAGCCCAAACTGCAAACCTCTTTCATGGATAGCTGAAATCAGACTTTCTAGACTTCCACCCAATTTTTCCTCATTAACACGCCAGTCACCTAAAGCACGATTATCATCAAAGCGATTACCAAACCACCCATCATCTAATACAAAAAGTTCAATTCCAACTTTCTTAGCTTCATCTGCCAACTCTAACAGTTTTTCTCTCTGAAAGTCAAAGTAGGTAGCTTCCCAGTTATTGATAAGAATTGGACGCTCTTTTTTAGAAAATTTACTTGGCATAATGTGCTTAAGTACAAAATTCTGACTTTCATGACTAATACCAGTTAATCCCTTATCTGAATAAGTCACAAAAGCTACCGGTGTTTCAAAGTTTTCCTTAGGATCTAACTTCCAAGAAAAATTTTCTGGATTAATCCCAATAGCAACCCGAACTTCATTCAATTGATTCTTTTGGACAAAAGCTTCAAAGTTTCCACTATACATCAGTTGAATAGCAAACACATTCCCAGCATCCTCTGTAACTCCTTTATCACATAACAGAAGAGCTGGTGTTTGAGCATGCCCAGAAGCACCACGGTTCGAACTAATTGAAAAGATTCCTTGTTCTACCTGTTGACGTCGAACAGTCTTTTCACGAGCATAAGCTCCCTGTAAAGTCACCATTTCATAAGCTGCAGCAGGAAAATCAGCCATAAAAGAAAAGTCCTTATGAATGACAACTTCCTGATTGCTATTATTTTCCAATTTGCTATAACTAGCAATTGTCGCATCATTATCAAAAGCAGTATAATACAAAGTCAGACTAAGTTTAGCTTGAGGATCTTTTAAAATCAAGGCAAGCGTCTCTGTAGCATCCATGCTGTGAGGAGAAGGTAAGCCCTGTGGACCATTCTGACCTTTTAAAATCTTTGCTTCTACAAATCGAAAGTCTGTTACTTCAGTTGCATCATGTTGAACCTGTAAAGTTGGTTTTCTAAAGTCACCCAAACCATGTTGTCCAAAAATCTGACGTTGCGTATCCAAACTAAAGGTTCGATTAGTAGCTATGGGATTACCAGAAAAAGCATGATCGCGTTCGTAAACACTATTAGCCCCTCTATAGTTCTTAATAGTCTTTCCTAAATGTTTTAATAATAAGAACCCATCCCTATTTTCAATAATCAAGCTTAAACCTTTACTCTCAACGTAAAATAGATTATTCTCTATTCGAACTCCCATAAATTGTACCTCATCCATTTCTTGATAAAATTTTAGCACATAAAAGCGCTTTCTAAAATAGAGAAATGTATACAAAGTATGGTAAAATGTTAGGTAGGAGGTGACCCATGCTCGTTTTTTCAGAATACCAGACTGGAACAATTGATCTTTCTCTTAGCTTCTACGGTTATGAAGAATGCACGCCTAATTACTCTTTTGGCCCAGCTATTCGAGATACCTATGTACTCCATTACATTACTAAAGGAAAAGGTCAATTCCATTATAAGGGGAAAATTGTTGATTTAAAGGCAGGAGATTTCTTTTTACTAAAACCAGATGAATTAACATTCTATCAAGCAGATAGCCAGGATCCTTGGGCTTACTACTGGTTGGGGATCACTGGAGGGAGGGCACCTGACTACTTTGCTCTATCTCAAATTTCTGACCAATCCTACCTCATCCAGTCAAATAACTGTCATACACAAACAACTGCAAAACTCGTTGAAAATATTGTCCGTTTCGCTCAGATAACAAAATCAAATGAATTGGCTCAACTCCACATCATGGGACAACTCCATGAACTAATGTTTCATCTAGGAACTATTGCTCCCAATCAGAAAAAAGAGAATATTTCATCAACTCACCAGCTCTATCTTGACTGCAAACAATTAATTGATAGTCACTATCCACGATCGCTCACCATTCAAGATTTAGCAAAAGAGCTATCGGTTCATAGAAGTTACTTAACTAGTGTGTTTAAAGAATTTCACCAACTCTCTCCAAAAGAATATTTACTTTTCGTTCGAATGAAGCGTGCGCAACAACTTCTGGAACATACTGAAGAATCAATTAAAGTCATTGCGTACTCTGTCGGATTTTCAGACCCACTCCATTTCTCGAAAGCTTACAAGCAATTTTTTCATAAAACACCCAGCCAGACTCGAAAAGAACTCCCTCACCTCTCCCTAGTTAGAAAGGAAAATTAATGAAATCACACCAACAAGTCTACCAAATACTAGCCAGAGAAAACGACTATGTCAGCGGAGAAAAAATTGGCCAAGAACTGAATCTAAGCCGCACATCCATATGGAAAGCAATCCAACGTCTCCAACAAGAAGGACTCATGATAGACAGTATTAAAAATAGAGGTTACAAGCTGATCCAAGGCGATTTGATATTGCCTGATATAATCCAGGAGAAAACCAACTTAAACATTCTCTACAAACCAGAAACAAAATCCACTCAAACAGATGCAAAAGAAGGGATTGAAGCTGGAAACAAAGGAAATACACTCTATCTTTCAACCTGTCAGACGGCAGGTCGTGGCCGATTTCAGCGCCCCTACTATTCTCCATCTCAGGGTGGGATCTATATGTCCCTGCATATACAACCCAATCTTCCCTATGAAAAACTCCCATCCTATACTCTCCTTGTAGCTGCTGCAGTCTACAAAGCAATTAAAAATCTAACTATGATAGAAGTAGATATCAAATGGGTAAATGACATCTACTTTAAAAATAAAAAGATAGCAGGTATCCTCACCGAAGCAATGACATCAGTTGAGACAGGCTTGGTTACAGACGTCATTATCGGACTGGGTATAAATTTTTCTATAAGAGACTTCCCAGAAGACCTAAAAGAAAAAGCAGGCAGCCTATTTATGCCACCTGCACCAATTAGTCGTAATGAGCTCATCAGCGAAATATGGAATTGTTTCTACAATACGGATTCAGATGAGCTACTTTATATCTATAAAGAAAGATCAATCGTACTTGGAAAAGAAGTTACCTTCCAGCTAGATGGAAAATTGAAAAAAGGGCTTGCAAAAGAAATCTCAGAATCCGGCCAACTTCAAGTCGAACTTGAAGATAAACACACTATCTGGCTAAATAGCGGAGAAATATCACTAACAAGTTGGTAATAAACAAATCCCCCTTTTAATGATATAGAAGGGGGATTTACATACAAAAAAAGAGCCTAGCAACTCTCAACGTACGGAGAATGGGGGATTCGAACCCCCGCGCCGGTTACCCGACCTAACGATTTAGCAAACCGTCCTCTTCAGCCTCTTGAGTAATTCTCCTATTAATGGGCACGAGTGGACTCGAACCACCGACCTCACGCTTATCAGGCGTGCGCTCTAACCACCTGAGCTACGCGCCCAAGTTCAAAAACTTGGTATGAACTTTCGTTCAAAGCGGGTGACGAGAATCGAACTCGCGACAACAGCTTGGAAGGCTGTAGTTTTACCACTAAACTACACCCGCTTAGT